>CAZXOQ010000053.1:0-8653 GCA_964642415.1 uncultured Christensenella sp.
ACGTATACGCCTATAACGCAAGACGCAAGCCCCGGTAAAACTATCAAGGCAACGTGTTTAAATTTTACTAGTCTATTTTTAAAATGAATAATTAACGAAACGACAGCCATAGGTATAAACGCGATTAAATTTATCGCTTGCGCCGAATGTTGACCTACACCGTAAAAAATAGACAACAGCGGAATCAAAACAGTACCGCCGCCCATACCCATTCCGCCGAGTATTCCTCCGGCGATTCCCGCAACGACATACCAAACGTATTCCATAAATCCCCCTTAAAAAAACAACATTTTAGCGCCGGCGGCAGCCATCACCGCGGCAAAAATCACAACCACCCATTTTGAGGACAGCTTTTTTAACAGAAGCGCACCTAACGCGCCGCCCGCGGTAACGCCTACGGTAACGGGCAACCCGACGCGCCAAGCGAAACTTCCGAAAGCCGCATAAAAAAGCCCGCTAAGCAAAGACAGAGGCAATATAATCAGTATAGCGGTTGCGTGGGCGTTTTTCTCAGGCATTTTAAGCAAAAGCGTTAACATCGGAACGACAATCATTCCTCCGCCGCCTCCGAAAAGTCCGTTACATAACCCCGCAAGCACACCCGTAAGCGCCGCGTAAATCTTTTCGCACCGCGGATTTTGCTTTGCGGTTTCTTTTTTTTTATCAGATTTTTCTTTCATACTATCCTATTTTACGCAATTTATGAAAATTTAAAGAATTTTTCAAATAAATAACGATAAAGTTCTTTATTAAAGTTGATTTTTACGGAGAAATGCTATATAATATTTTCAAACTCTCTTTTTATATAGTTTAAATAGAGAGAAAGAAAAAACGTAACTTATATAGAAAAGGTGAAATTTATGACAAACAACGGTAGCACAAAAACTCTTAAAACAAAGTTAATCCTTGTTTTTACGATCTTATGCATGCTTTCGTCTTGCTTGCTCGGCTTTGCCGCATGCAAAGATGACGAGAAAGTATCCGATCCCACGTATTCTTATACGGAAACAACGACTGACGACGGTAAGATTAAAAACGCAACTTTCGCAATCGGTTCGGATAAGACGGACGATTCCTCTTTTCCGATAACCTCGGCAACCGGTTGGACTAAAGCAACCGATAACTCGGCGGCTTCATCCGCGGTTAACTCCGGTATCGTTAAACTTACCGAAGACAGTTGGGCCGATACGGTAAAAACCCTTTATTCCGACTACGACTTTGAAAATTACGTAGAAAACAAATTCGTAATCTCCGGTGCGGAAGGCGAAGATGATAAAGCGGCTTCTAAAACCAATATCAACGCGGCAATTAAAGCGGAAAAAGGCGACGATTACACCGTTACCGCCGCAGACAGAGGCAAATACGTTGCGGACAACTTTTTCAAAATGCCGGAAAAACACGAAGGCGAAAACGTTGACGATTACGTTTATATGCTAAACAACATCCGTTCAGACAGTTATTACAAGAGAGGCACTGCGCAAAAGCTAACCTCCTCTTCTTCGGTTACCTTAGAAAAGGGAAAAACCTATAAACTTTCGGTATGGGTAAAAACGGTAAACGTTGAAAAGAACGGCGCAAACATTCGCCTCGTAAATTCTTTCAACGGATCGAGCCAAGCGGATTACCGCATAAGCAACGTTATCGCAAACGATTGGACTCAATATGCGATTTACGTTAAAGCCGACGCCGATTACAACGGAACGATTACCCTTGTTCTCGGTCTTGGCTACGGTGACGGAGCGTCCTCTCAAGGCATAAACTATTCCGAAGGCACAGCTTTCTTCGACGACGTTGTTTTTGAAGAAGCCGACGCAATGCCCGACGAAATAACCGCTAATACTCTTAAATACGGTTGCACCGATAAAATCGAAGCAACTCCGACCGAGATAAACGGCGTGATGACTTGCGCTTACGATATGAGTTTTGTTTTCGCAACCGAATTCAATCCGTCAGGCGTTTCCGAAAAATTTACCGAATCTAATACCGTTGTTAACGGAGCTCCCCTTACGAGCGGCACGTATAACGATGCTAGTTCTTTCGGCGGAAGAGTAGAAAACGGAACGTACGAATACGATCTTAAACAAGCAAGCGTTACGGTTACTTTTACCGACGCAAAGTTTAAGGTAGGCGCGAAAGAATATTTTTACCTTTCCTTTTATATAAATAACAAGCTTGATAAATTCGGTTCTACCGCCGTAAACGTAGTTACCGTAGATAAAAACGGCTCTGCTAAAGAGATTAAAACGTATACTTCCGTCACACAAGAAGACGATTGGAGCAAAGTCGGTATTTTGATTAAAAACAATTTTGAAAGCGGAGATAGAACGTTTGAAATTTCTCTTGTTTTAGGTCCTACCGACGTAAAAGACGTAAAATACAATTCAAGCTTCGCAACGGGAAAGGTTTCTATAAAAGATTTCTCTTACGTAACGGGAAAAACCGATAAAGAAGATTACGTTACGTCCGATTATAAAGACGGAACGGACAACCCCGACTACAAATTGTATAATACTCTTCTTACCTCCTCCGCAAAAGCAACGATAGCGCTTTACGCAGGCAACGCCGCAGACTATAACGGCAGCTCTAACGAAAACAACAATTACTCTTTCTCTTACGCTCCCGGCAACATCGGTTGCATAGAGAACGCGCCCACCGCAGTCAGCGGTTATTACGGAATCGTAAGCAATCACGTTTATATTAAAGAAAACGGCGCCGAAGAAAAAACCAACACCCGCACGGGCAACGGCGACGCAAACGGCGTAGCAGGTCTTATCAATACTAAGCACCTCGCTAAATACGCAACTATAACCGGTCTTGCAGACATAAAAGAAAAATTAGGCTTTGCCGACGGTGACGACGATATTCAACCTTTAATGATTTACAACAAGCTTGAAGACAGTTACGGATTTATCGGCGCAAATCAAACCGTCGCAGCAAGCGGATATGCAAGCGTTTCCGTAACGCTTAAAGCGGTTGACGATGCTAAAGCGTATATATATTTAGTAGACGCTTCCGGCAAAACCAAAAACGTTATGAGCTTTGTTGATTTCACCGTTAACACCGATATCGTAAACGGTCTTAACGGAACAAAGTTTGAAGGCGAAAGTCATAAGCTTCAATTTACGGTAGATAAAAATACCGAAAATAAAGACGGCTGGGTTACGGTAACCTTCTACGTAGCGGCAGGCGCAACGGCAAAAGACTTCCGTGTGGAAATTTGGAACGGCGATAGAAACGGCGAAAACAAATCGAAAGGTTTCGTATTTGTTAAAGACGTAACGGTAACAACCTCTTCCGCCTTCTCCGAGCCTACGTCTTGGCAACAAGCGTTCAGCTCCTCCGGCAATCCTTTATACAACGCGATGAAAATCAATTTAACCGAACTAGTCGCATACGAACGTCCGCTTACCGCAACGGAAAAGAACTTCAATAAAGAATATCCCGATAACGCGGTATCTTATGCCCCCACCTATATTTGGGCTAAGAACGACACAATGCTTTACGCGATATACAATACCGTTGACGCGGTAGAAAGCAATCCTTACGACGGAATAGAAGACGAAGACGACGGAGCAGGCTGTGCTGCCGAAACCGATCCTTCAACATTCTGGTTGTCATTCTCTTCTATACTACTCGGCGTAGTTCTCGTATTGGCGATAATCGCGCTCCTCGTGAAAACGTTAAGACGTAAACACCTTGCCAACAAGAACGATGCAAAAACTCAATATAAAGTAAAGAGCCGTATCGATTCTCATAAAGAAAATCAAAAACGCATTGCAAAACAAACCAAAGCGGAAGAAACGGACGAAGAACCCGTTGCAGAAAACGAAGACGCAGCACCCGTAGAAAACGAAGAAGAAAAAGCTTACGAACAAGAACTTGACTCTTACGTTTACGGTGACGTTCAAGATTTCGGCGATGCGGAAACCAACGAAGAAAAACCCGAATCAAACTCTTCGGAAAACGAAGATAAATAATATTTGCGGTTAAACGTAGATAAAAGACCTCGCAAAAATGCGAGGTCTTTTATCTATTAAAATCCTTTATTCACGTTATCTCGAACGACTAAAACCGCCTTATATTGACATTTTATTTCACCGTAACATAGAAAGCAAAGCGCCTCGGTAATCCGCCTTATATCCGTCATTACGTAGGTTTTAACGGACACCTCTAACCGCTAGTCTAACGCTTGAACATGTTTTCATATCACCATATAACCATACCCTATTTTTTATATAAGCAAAGCCCGAAGGCAAAAACACGCTTAGCTTTGCTTTCGGGCTTTATCATTATTTATATCGGTATTATTCTTATTCTTTTTCTTTTAATGAAAAAACGTATTCTGTTTTAGAATAAAATTTATCCCCTTTTCTTAGTATAGGGCTTTTCCATTTTGGGTTGTTTACGCAATTCGGATAATACTGCGTTTCTAAACAAAAAGCAGAATATTCGCCGTATTCCGATTTACCCTTGGTTATAGTTTTATAATTGCTTGTATAAAGCTGAACACCCGGCATATCGGTAAAGCAGTCCATAACGATTCCCGTTTTTTGCGAATATGCCGAAGCGCAATGCTCGCCGTTCAAACAAAAATTATGATCGTATCCGTTTGCTATTTTAATTTGTTCGTCATCGGCTTTTATGTCTTTGCCGATCGGCTTGTAACAAGTAAAATCAAAAGGAGTGTTTTTTACGGCGCATTCTTCCCCCGTAGGAATCAGTCCGTCGTCTACGGGCAAAAACTTTTCCGCATTTATCTTAAGCATTATATCGGTTATACTTCCGTCGTCCTCGCCGTTAAGATTAAAAAACGTATGGTTTGTCGGGTTATACACGGTTGTACCGTCGCTTTCGCCAAAATACTCTATAATAAGGTTTTTACCTTTTACCGTGTATTTTACGCTTACCGTAAGTTTAGAAGGATACCCCTCTTCTCCGTCGGGACTGACGTATGTAAAGGTTACGGAATTTTCGCCTACCGACGACGAAAACACTTTCGTGTTAAACCCCTCTTTACCGCCGTGCAAATGCGCTTTACCGTTGTTTTGAAAAAGTTTATACTCTTTTCCGTCTAAAAGCATTTTCCCGTCGGCAATGCGGTTAGAATATCTCCCTATAGTCGAACCGCGATAAATACATTCGCCTAAAATATCCTCCGCGGAAACTCCGCCCGCAACAACGTCGATAGACGAGCCGTCGGCGGAGGGCACTTTAATTGCAGTAACCGTTGCACCGAGTTCCGATATTTCCGCAACGATACCGTCGGATATCGTATAAACGTATACGTCGCAATCGTTAATTTTTTCTTGCAAGCTTTTTTTTACCATATCAACGTCTCCTTAATATTTAACGCTATACAAAATATCGTCGTAATCGGGAAGGGTTTCAAATCTTTTGCCAATGATAAGCTCGGAATCGTCCGCAGCTTTACGTAACCCCTCCATTACGGGAATAATCGTTTCTTTACAATACGTAGCCTTATTAAAACTACCGTCTATTTTTTCGAGAGCGGCGGTTTTTTCCGATAATTCGTTAAGTCTTTCGGCATATTCGGCAGAAAGGTCTGAAATCTTGTTAATAAGCTCTTCTTCTAATTTACACGAAAGAGTACCCGACTCTTTTTTAAGCTTAAGCGTTTTCAGCAAAAATTCCTCGTACGCGATTATCGCGGGAGTTATCTCTTTATTAGCCATATCTATCGCGGTAAGAGCTTCTATATGAATGGTATTCACGTAGTTTTCAAGCAAAATTTCCGTTCTGGAATTTATCTCGCTCGCGGATAGTATTTTAAGCTTTTCAAACATTTTCACATTCTTTTCGTCGGAATAGTGAGGTAACGCGTCGACCGTTGCCGGATAATTTTTCAATCCGCGACGCTCCGCTTCCTTCTTCCATTCGTCGGAATAACTGTTGCCCGAATAAATTATGCACTCATGCTTTCTAAACGTTTCTTTTATAAGCGAATCCATCGCGGAATTAAAGTCTGCAGCGCTTTCCAGCTCGTCGGCAAATTCCGATAAAGCTTCGGCAACTATCGCATTCAAAATAAATACCGGACAAGAAATATTTGCAGAAGAACCCACCATACGGAATTCAAATTTGTTACCCGTGAACGCAAAAGGCGAAGTTCTGTTTCTATCCGTCGTATCTTTAGGAATACTCGGAAGAACCGAAACGCCGATTTTAAGCGTTTCTCCCTTTTTGCCGCTATACGTTTCACCGCTTTTTATGGCGGAAATTATTCCGTCAAGCTCGTCACCGAGGTATACCGAAACGATTGCCGGCGGAGCTTCCGTTTTGCCTAATCTCAAATCATTGCTTGCCGTAGCGACGGAAATTCTCAATAAATCTTGATATTCGTCTACCGCTTTGATTATAGCCGCAAGGAAAAGTAAAAAACGAGCGTTGTTTTCCGGTGTTTCGCCCGGTTCTAAAAGGTTTTCTCCTTTATCGGTTGCAAGCGACCAATTAACGTGTTTGCCGCTGCCGTTCACCGTGGCGAAGGGTTTTTCAGCCAACAAACAAACCAAGCCGTGCCTGTTCGCAACGCTCTTTAGCGTTTCCATTATAAGCTGATTTTGATCCGACGCGGTATTTGCCGAAGTATATACCGAAGCAAGTTCGTGTTGCGCGGGAGCAACCTCGTTATGCTCGGTTTTTGCGTATACGCCAAGCTTCCATAGTTCGTCGTCCGCTTCGCGCATAAAATCCATTACTCGCGCTTTTATAGCGCCGTAATAGTGATCGTCAAGCTCTTGACCTTTAGCCGGTCTTGCGCCGAATAAAGTTCTTCCGCAATGGATAAGATCGGGGCGTTTTTCGTAAACGGCTTTATCTATCAAAAAGTATTCTTGCTCCGCTCCGACCATAGAAGTTACCTTTTTCACGTCGTTTCCGAAAAGCTTTAAAATCCTTAGCGACTGCACGTTTACGGCGTCCATAGAACGGAGAAGAGGCGTCTTTTTATCTAAAGCTTCGCCGCCGTAAGAACAAAATGCCGTGGGAATATATAAGCACCCGTCTTTAACAAAAGCGTAAGACGTGGGGTCCCACGCGGTATATCCGCGCGCCTCGAACGTCGCACGCAAACCGCCCGACGGAAAACTAGAAGCGTCCGATTCGCCCTTAACCAACGATTTTTCCGAAAACTTCATAATAACGCTGTCTTCGCCTTGCGGTTCTATAAAACTATTATGTTTTTCAGCGGTAATACCCGTCATCGGTTGAAACCAATGCGTAAAATGCGTAGCGCCCTTTTCGATAGCCCATTCCTTCATTGCGGAAGCTACTTCTTTGGCGCTTTCTTTAGATAAAGCGGCTTCGCCGTTCATTGCCTTGCGCACGGCGGCGTAAACTTCTTTTCCGAGTCTTTCTTTCATCACCTTGTCGCTAAACACGTTCGTTCCGAACGTTTCGGGTATACTTTTTACGCTCATAACATACTCCTGTTTTTTGTTATCGCACGCGTTTTTAGGCTATTTTATTATCCGCGCGCTAAAAAATTCTTATTTTAAAATAATAACATTATATATAAAAAAAGTCAATTATATCAAATACGTCTGACCGTGATTTTTAGTTACCGCCGCAAGTTTTTTATAACACCTTTATTTTGTAAAGTTTTTAATACACGGTTATAACTTTTAATACAATAAGCCATCGGATAAAACCGATGGCTTTTACGGCCTAATATTTTGTTTGTTTTAACAATCGTCAAAAATACGGCTTGTTATAATACCGCTAACGTTAAAAGATTTCTTCTACAAAGCCGACTACTTCCATCGCTTTTATGGCTTCGATAATTTCTTTATGAGATTTCTTTTTTAATTCGGGATTCACCTTTTTCATAGTAACCGAATAAACGAATAAGCCCGAATTAACGTACGTGGGATTAAGTTCTATATCGTTTATTTTAAGTCCGAATTTACGAAGCGACGCGGTAAAAACCTGCAATGCGTCTTTACTGTTAAGCTCTATATGCGCTTCTAAATAAGGCGATTTTTCTTTAGTGTGTTTTTCAAAACTCGGCAACGCAACGATAACCGCCATAAACAAAGCGAACGCTGCCACGCCTACGAAATACAAGCCGTAACCGATTGTCATTGCGATTATTCCTACGCAACATAACCAAACGGACGTGGTAAGCCCGCGCAACTGATTTTTTGAACTGAATAAAATCGTATTGGTGCTTATAAAAGCAATACCGATTATCATAGCCGGACACAATAAAGAAAGCTCCGCCCCCTTTATATCGGTTATGTATACGTCGGCTATCGAGCCTAAAACCCCTGCGAGCGCAACCGATATAAACGTTCTTATACCCGCGCTGTGAAGCTTAGTTGCGCGCTCCGCACCGGCAATCAATGCAAGAACGGTAGCCAAAACAATCTTTAAAACACACGATGCGGCGTTAAATTCCGCGCTCCACTCTCCTAATAAACGCGCTATTAAATCCATTTTAATTATCTCCTATTTATAAATTTTCTGTTATATCTCAAATAATCACCGTAAGTCGCCACTTCGGCGGCAGCTTCGTTGAAAGCCCTTTCTTCTTCAGTATCGGAATATTCGTTCCGAGCAATCTCTGCTTCTATTCTGAGCAATTGTTCTCTTAAACTTTCGGTTTTTATCTCTTTTTCAGTTTTAACCTCTATTT
>CAZXOQ010000054.1:0-8420 GCA_964642415.1 uncultured Christensenella sp.
GCTTCGTTTACCGCTTTATCGATATCCGCTTCGGAAAGATTGGTTGAAGAAGTTATCGTTATGTTTTGGCTCTTGCCCGTTCCTAAATCTTTAGCAGAAACGTTAACTATGCCGTTAGCGTCTATATCGAAAGTAACCTCGATTTGCGGTATTCCGCGAGGAGCGGGCGCAATACCCGTCAACTCGAAACGGCCGAGCGTTTTATTGTCTTTTGCAAATTCTCTTTCGCCCTGCAAAATGTGAATGTCAACTTGCGTTTGATTATCCGCCGCGGTAGAGAATACTTGAGATTTTTTAACCGGAATAGTGGTGTTTCTTTCAATCAACTTGGTGCAAACGCCACCCAAGGTTTCTATACCGAGTGACAAAGGCGTTACGTCAAGCAGAAGAACGTCTTTAACTTCTCCCGATAATACGCCGCCTTGAATAGCCGCGCCGATAGCAACGCATTCGTCGGGGTTGATTCCCTTGAAAGGTTCTTTACCGGTGATTTGTCTTACCTTGTCGATAACCGCGGGGATTCTCGTAGAACCGCCGACCAAAATAACCTTATCGATATCGGAATAAGAAAGTTTCGCGTCTTCCATAGCTTTTCTCATAGGAATAACTGTTTCTTCTACGAGATCCGCGGTAAGAGCGTCGAATTTTTGTTTCGTAACGTTTATATCTAAGTGCTTAGGACCGGTAGCGTCAGCCGTAATAAAGGGTAGGTTAACGTTGGTGCTGCTCATTCCGGAAAGCTCTATCTTAGCTTTTTCAGCAGCTTCTTTAAGTCTTTGCATAGCAAGCTTATCGCTTGAAAGGTCTATACCTTCTTTCGCTTTGAATTCGGAAACCAAATAATCCATTATCTTGTTATCGAAATCGTCGCCGCCGAGCTTGCAATTACCGTTGGTTGCAAGAACTTCGAAAACGCCGTCGCCTATTTCCATAATTGATACGTCGAACGTGCCGCCGCCAAGGTCGTAAATTATAACCTTTTGGGTTTTGCCTTCTTTATCTAATCCGTAAGAAAGCGCAGCCGCGGTAGGTTCGTTTATGATACGCAAAACGTTAAGTCCCGCAATTTTGCCTGCGTCTTTAGTTGCCTGTCTTTGGCTGTCGGTAAAATACGCGGGGCAAGTGATAACGGCGTCTTTAACTTCGCCGCCGAGATAAGCTTCCGCATCCTTTTTAAGTTTGGTAAGAACCATAGCGGAAATCTCTTGCGGGGTATAACCCTTGCCGTCTATTTCTACCTTGTAATTTTCGCCCATATGGCGTTTTATCGAAGCAACCGTTCTATCGGGGTTAGAAACCGCCTGACGTTTTGCAACCTGACCGACTAGTCTTTCGCCGTCTTTTTGGAAAGCTACTACAGACGGAGTCGTTCTAGCGCCTTCTGCGTTAGCTATTACGACGGGTTCGCCGTTTTCCATAACGGCTACGCACGAGTTTGTTGTTCCTAAATCTATACCTATTGTTTTCATAATTTTTTTCTCCTTAATTCTTTTCTTATTATCGTTTTATTGTAACTTTGCCGATTTTATCGGCTCTCTTTTTTATTTAACTACGCTAACCTTTGCATAACGGATTATTTTGTCTTTAAGTTTATAGCCTTTTTCAAAAACCTGTTTAACCGTTTCGCTGGTATCGTCCTCGCCTTTTTCTACCTGCATAACGGCTTCCGCTATGTTAGGATCGAAAGGCTCGCCTATAGGATTGATTTCTTCTATCCCCATACCCTTAAGCGTTTCGTCGTACTTGCGCCTTATCGCGCGTATCCCGTCTTCGGTTTTTTCGTCTAACCCTAAACCTAAAGCGCTGTCTAAATTATCGCCTACGGGAAGAATTTTCACTATAACGCTGGATATTCCTTCGTTAAACGCCTCCTGCCAAAGCTTTGCGTTGCGTTTTTTATAGTTATCGAATTCCGCAACGTTGCGCATCCATTTATCCTTGTATTCCGCGACTTGACTTTTAAGATCGGATATTTGCTTATCGCATTCGCTTTGTTCGCCGTTAACGGAATCTTCCGTTTTTGAAACCGTTTCTTGCGAAACTTCTTTTTCGCTTACGTCGCGTTCCTTTTTTTCCTGTTTTTTATCGTTCATTTTGTTATTCCTTAATTTATTTTTCCGCGCGTTCGCGCTATTTTTTGTTTATCATATCCTCTAAAATTCTACCGACGCCCTCTAACACCGAAACGACTTTTTGATAATCCATTCTCAGCGGACCTATAACGCCGTAAGTGCCTATCTTAACGCCGCTTGCCGAATAAGTTGCCGTTACCAAAGAACAATCGCTAGGCATGCTTTTATCGTCTTCTCCGCCGATTTTGATGTTAATTTCTATGTTATCGTTATCGTCCGTAAGCAGCTCTGCAAGACGGTCTTTACTGGTAACCACCGAAAGAAAATTCTTCACTTTTTCGGAATCGTTGTTGTATTCCGGATGGTTAAGAATTTTACCCTCGCCTTCCATAACAACGTTAGCGTGGTCGTTTTCTACGTAATCTTCTATAGCGTTCATAACGCTTTCAAAAATATCGCGGTAACCGGCGAATTCCTCTTGCACTGTAACGGACATAGAATTGATTTCACCCAGCTCTTTACCGACGAACAACCTTGAAATAAGCCTTGACGCGTCTTCTATTTGCGCGTCCGTCATATTTTCCGGTATAGAAATAAATTTATCTCTTATAAGCGTGGTTTCGGTAACGATAAGCAGCAACGCCTGATTTGCTTTATGCCTGAATATATCTAGTTTTAAGATTTTTTCTTTTCCGCTGTGATTTGCAACCGCAACCGACGTATAATCGGTAAGCTCGCTTATAACCTTGACGGTGTTTTGAACCACCTGCTCTAAATTATCCGAATGATCGCGAAAAGCGTTTTTGATAACGCCTATTTCCTTACCCGTAAGCTTGCCTTTATCCATCAGCTCTTTAACGTAAAGCTTATAAGCTTCCGTAGACGGAACTCTGCCGCTTGACGTATGTAGCTGCGATAAATACCCCATTTCTTCTAATCCGGCAAGCTCGCTGCGCACGGTGGCGGAACTTATGTCTTGCATATACTTTTCGGTAATGCTTTTAGAAGACACGGGTTGTGCGGTAGAAATATAATCATCTACAACGTATTGCAATATTTTTTTCTTTCTTTCTGAAAGTTTCATCTTTTTCTCTTCTCCCGTCAATAAACGGCTGGCAAAGTTAAAAGTTTTTTGTTAGCACTCTTGCTTTCCAATTGCTAACTTTGATATAATTTTACACTTATTATACGTCTTTGTCAAGAGTTTTATGACGGTTTTTAGGCTTTTGCTTAAAAAATTTTAAAAGAGGCGATAATCGGTTATTCTAAGCGGTTTTCTAAGCCATTTTAAAATTAAACGCGGAACGAAAAAACTTTTCCGCCCCGCGCGACTTATCGATTTTATCCGTCATTTTACGATTGCCTTTACAAGATGCGTTTTTTCGTATACTAAGTGATAATCGTGAAAAATTCCCTCTTTTATATCTTTTAAAAACACCCTTAAATCTTCTATTACGCCGTAGTTTTTTTCGTTTAATATCCAATCGATAGGCATAAAATCCACTATACCCTCTTCCGTTTTCATCGGAAAAGCGCTTTCGTCAAAATCTTGCGGCAAAGCGGCGATAAGGGCATAACCTATCTCGTCGTCGTAATTCCACGTAAAGGTAGAGATAAGCTTTACCTCTTTAACTGTTATACCGCTTTCTTCTTTAATCTCCCTTACGGCGCATTCTTCCGCGCTTTCGCCCCGTTCTAAATGTCCGCCGATGGCGTTCCACATACCCATAAAGGGCGGTTTTAGACGGTTTATCATCAATATTTTATCTTTGTGCGTAACAAAGCACAGCGTAGCTTTTCTCGGCATAGCAACCCCTTTATTCGGATCTGAGCGCAACGACGGGATCTTTTCTTGCCGCCGCGCCCGAAGGAATTATCCCCGCAACCAACGTAAGCGCAATGCTAACGCAAACCAACGCCACAGCGGAAATCGGATTAAGCGACGCGATAGAGCCGATACCCGTTATCAACGAACCGACTATCGCGTTTATAGGTATAGAAAGCAAATACGCCGCTATCACGCCGATTAAGCCCGAAAACAACCCTATAAGGAATGTTTCCGCATTAAACACGTTTGATATTTCGCGTTTAGACGCGCCGAGCGAACGCAACACGCCGATTTCTTTGGTTCTTTCTACAACGGATATATACGTTATTATTCCGATCATTACGCTAGATACGATAAGCGAAATAGACGTAAACGCAACAAGAACGTACGTAACGGCGTCAACCATCGTGTTAAGCATTCCGAACATCATACTCATCATATCGGAATAAGCTATATAATCGTCGTCGGTTGTTTCTTTTCCGACGTTCCATTCGTCTATGTAATCTCTGATTTTTTGTTTGCTGTCGAAATTTTTAGCATATATGCTTATCTTCGAGGGAGTATTAACACCTGCGAGTTTACGCGGCGTAAAAGTTTCGGTTATTTTATCTAACGTTACCGGTTTATATCCAACGGTAACGCTAACCGTTCCGTCAACTGATTTTTCGCACGCTTTAACTATAGAGCTGTTTGCGCTACTCTCAATCACCTTTTGCGTAAGATACGGCGAATAAGCGATACCCGTTTCAAGAATACCCGCCACGTTTTCTTTAACGCGCAATATACCGGCAATCTCTAACTTTTCTAACCGAGAATCATTTTCGGTTAACCCGTAATTCATAGCAAAAGTTCCGTCCGAAAGAGAGTTAAACATACAATCGTTGCTAGCAAGATAAAAATTCTTGCCGACGGCGTCTTGCAGAGAAATATTCTCGGGCACAACCCCTTCTCCCGTCATCGGACCGAACGCAAAAGTGTTTTTCTCCGCGTCGTATTCGCCCGAAATATACCCTAACAACATAAGAGTTATATCGGGAATTTCGTTATATTGGTCAACAACAAGCACTATTTTATTTGCATTTTCGGCGTTAAATTGAGGCAATTCGCCGTATAACACGTCGTATTGTTCGGCTATAAGCTCTCTATCCGGCATTTCCGCAATGGTCGGAATATATTGCCGCACAAAGCTTGTGCTTATTCCCATCGCCGATTGCAACCTGTTTTCAAAAGAAGCCTCTATCGTGCCGACAATAGTATCGATAGACGTAAATCTTTTGTTGCCGTTAAGCTTTATATCGGCGTAAAAATAATCGTTCATATCAAAGCCGTAGTCGTAAGTCATCGCGTAATAAAGCGAACTGTCTAACCCGTTTAGATAATGCGTAAAACCCGTTTCGGAAGAATCGGATAGATTATTGCTTTTCAGCATACCCGTAAGCCTTATAAACGCAGTTTTAACCGCAACGTTATCTAAATCGGGAAATTTCTCTTTTATATCGCTTTCGTAAACCTCCGAAAAAGCGGAAACGTCAACCGAGCTTTCCGAAACGGTAAGCGGATAACTTGCAAGCGTATCCGTTTGCATACGCGCCATATACGAACTGAATCCGTTAGAAAGAGCAAGCACCAACGCCACGCCGATAATGCCTATGCTGCCGGCAACCGACGTTAAAATCGTTCTCGCTTTTTTAGAAAATAAATTTTTTAGAGAAAGCGAAAACGCCGTCTTAAAACCCATTTTCGGTTTACGGATAACGCGCGTTTTTCCTTTTTCGGTAGCTTCTAACGGATCTGAATCGTTAACGACTTCGCCGTCTAACAGCTTTATAATACGCGTAGAATATTTTTCGGCAAGCTCCGGATTATGCGTTACCATAATAACAAGCTTATCTTTTGCCACTTCTTTTAAAAGCTCCATTATTTGTACGCTTGTTTCCGTATCGAGAGCGCCCGTAGGTTCGTCCGCAAGAATTATTTCGGGATCGTTAACCAAAGCCCTTGCAATAGCCACGCGCTGCATTTGCCCGCCCGAAAGCTGATTAGGCTTTTTGTTTTCTTGCCCCTTTAACCCTACTTTTTCTAAAATTCTTTCCGCGCGCTCACGCCTTTCGCGTTTATCTACGCCTGAAAGCTCCATTGCAAGTTCTACGTTTGCAATAACGGATTGATGCGGAATGAGGTTATAACTTTGAAAAACAAAGCCTATGCAGTTATTTCTATACGCATCCCAATCTTTATCGTTATAACTTGCGGTAGATTTTCCGTCGATAACCAAATCTCCCGACGTATATCTGTCAAGCCCGCCGATAATATTCAAAAGAGTAGTTTTTCCGCAGCCCGACGGACCGAGAACGGAAACGAACTCGCTTTTTCTGAACGCGAGATTTACTTTTTTTAGCGCATTAACCTTAAAATCGTCCGTACCGTAAATTTTTACTATATCATTCAGACGTAACGCGCAAATTTGATTAGCTTTTTCCATTATGCGTTTACTCCTTATGTTTATCAGTCTTATAAATTGTAAATCGCGAACCTTTAACCGACATTGAAAAAGATTCGCGACGTTACGCCTAGTATCCGCTTAAACGCGATACTCTGTTATTAAATTATATCTCCGAGGGCGTTCACAAAACCCGTAGCGTCATCTATGGGCAACCCCTCTAATATTCTCGCTTGCTCGTAAAGCACGGTGGAATATTTTTTAAGAGCTTCTTTATCCGTTTCGTACAAAGACAACAATTTATCCAAAATCTTATGCGTAGAGCTTATCTCTAAGATTTTATCCGCCTTAACATTTCCGTCCGCATTGGGCATTGCGTTTAGAACCTTTTCCATTTCAATTGAAACGTCGCCGCCCGAAATTAAGCATACGGGATATGTTTTTAGGTTAGACGTAAGCCTTACTTCTTTAACCTTATCTCCGAGATTGTTTTTAATTTCCGAAAGCAAATCTTTATGCTGTTCGTTCTTTTCTTTAAGCTCTTCTTTCTCCGCTTCGCTGTCTAAAGAAAAATCCGCTTCCGATACAGACTTGAATTTCTTGCCGTCGTAATCGATAAGAATTTTAGCAACGAACTCGTCTACGCCGTCTTTAAAGAACAATATTTCGTATCCCTTTTCTTTTGCTTTTTCTATCTGCGGAAGCTTTGCGATTTTTTCGTAGCTTTCGCCCGAAGCGTAGTAAATATCCGTTTGCCCCTCGCTCATACCTTCTACGTATTCTTTAAGCGTAACAAGCTTTTCTTTGCGAGAAGAATAGAACATCAAAAGATCTTTCAGTTTATCTTTATTCATTCCGAAGCCTGCGTATACGCCGAATTTTATCGAAAGACCGAATTCAGAGAAAAGTTTTTCGTATTCTTCTCTCTCCTCTTCGAGCATTTTCTTAAGTTCCGCCGAAATCTTCTTTTCAATACCGTTAGCGATTGCGCGAACCTGCCTGTCTTGCTGCAAAATTTCACGCGAGATATTAAGCGAAAGATCGGAAGAATCCACCACGCCTCTGACAAATCCGAAATAATCGGGCAGCAATTCTTCGCATTTTTCCATTATCATAACGCCGTTAGAATAAAGCTTTAAACCCTTTTTATAATCTTTAGAATAATAATCGAACGGCGCTTTAGACGGGAAGAAAAGCAACGTGTCGTAAGTAACCGCGCCTTCGATTTTAGCATAAACACCCTTTATAGGATCGGTCCAATCGTGGAATTCGTTTTTATAGAACTCGTTAAGCGCCTCTTTATCGACTTCGGATTTAGGCTTCTTCCACAACGGAATCATACTGTTAAGCGTTTCAAGTTCTTTAACGTCCTCGTATTCCGGCTTATCGTCGGGCGAACCCTCTTTTCTATGCGAATGAGTGCAAAGCATTTGTATTGGATAACGGATATAGTCGGAATACTGTTTTATTAGATGTTTCAATCTATACTCGTCTAAAAATTCCGAATATTTAACGTCGTCGGTATCGGCTTTAAGATAAAGAACTATCTTGCTGCCTACGTCGGATTTATCCGTTTCGGTTATTTCATAGCCGTCAGCGCCGCAGCTTTCCCATTTATAAGCCTTTTCGCTGCCGTATGCCTTAGAATACACCTCAACCTTATCGGCAACCATAAACGCGGAATAAAAACCGACGCCGAATTGTCCGATAAGCTCGTTTTCTTTACCCTCGTTTTCTTTCTTGAACGCAAGCGTTCCGCTTTCGGCTATCGTGCCGAGATTTTTCTCCATTTCGGCGTCGGTCATACCAATACCGCAATCTTCTATGGTCAACGTTTTAGCGTCTTTATCGGGGGTTATCGTGATTTTAAAATCGCACGCGGCATTAGTATCGGTAAGCGATAAAAACTTACGCTTATCGGTCGCGTCGGACGCGTTAGATACTAGCTCGCGTAAAAATATTTCTTTGTTAGTGTAAATAGAGTTAATCATTAAGTCTAAAACTCTTTTAGATTCCGTTTTAAATTCTTTCATATATTTATCTCCTATTAAAACTTTGTAAAGTTATAAAATTTTATTTC
>CAZXOQ010000055.1:0-8368 GCA_964642415.1 uncultured Christensenella sp.
TTGCCGTGAAGCAATCCGACCGTTACGGGCGCGAGTTTTTCTTTAATTTCTTCATAAAGCTCCGTCGCGCTCATTATTTCGCCCTCTTCGTCGCCGTCTATTTTAGGGCAAACAAAATAGGCTTGTTTGCCGTCGGCGGCTTCTTTAGCGATAAACTTAAGCATATCCGAATATTTTTCGCTAGGTACGATATTGGTTTGAACGGGCTGCCTTTGTTTAGGCTTATCGGATATCGTAGAAACGTCTAAATCGCCGTAAAAAATAAGCGAAAGCGTTCTCGGTATAGGCGTAGCGCTCATTACCAACACGTCGGGCGTAACGCCTTTATTTAAAAGGCTGCTTCTTTGTGCCACGCCGAAGCGTTGCTGCTCGTCACACACGCAAAGCGAAAGCTTTTTAAACTCTACGTCGTCGGTAAGCAACGCGTGCGTACCCACTATTATATTTATCAATCCGCTTTTAAGCGCGGATTTTATTTCTTTTTTCTCTTTAGCGGTATTAGAACCCGTAAGAAGTTCTACGTTATAATCGGGGAAAGCCCTTCTTGCGGCTTCGTAATTTTGCCTTGCTAAAACTTCGGTCGGCGCAAGAAACGCAGCTTGATATCCGCTTTTTACCGCAACGAACACCGCGCACATAGAAACAGCCGTCTTGCCGCTGCCCACGTCGCCTTGCATAAGCCTGTTCATAACGGAAGAGCTTTTCATATCGGCAAAAATTTCGTTTACGGCTTTTTTTTGCCCGTCGGTAAACTCAAACGGAAAACGCTTGCAAATAAAATTCAGCAACTCTTTATCCGAACAATCGTATTTGTTTATTCTTATTTGTTCTTTGCCGCCTTTTATAAACTTAAAAGCGGAAATAAGCGCAAAATACTCTTCTACGGCTATGCGGTCGGCAGCTTTTTTTTCGGAATCGAAGCCTTGCGGATTATGAACTTCGCGATATGCCGAAAGCAAATCAGAAAGCTCGTATTTTTTTATAAGCGCCGGCGGTATTGCCGATTGCGGTTTTTCTATCTCTACGGCAAGTCTTACGGCGTCGCGCACGAGTTTTTGCGTTAAACTGCCTTTAACCTTGTATTGAGGAACTATTCCTTTAAGCCTATACGCTTTTTCACACGGTTCAAAAGACGGATTAGTTAAAGAAACGGAAATATCGTCACGCCTAACCCTACCGTAAAACAAATATTCCTCGCCAAGCTTTAACCTGCTTGCTACGTAAGGCTGATTAAACCATACCGCCGTAAAAACAAACCCCTCTTGCTCGCACGCGATTTTCACCATTCCGCCGCGACGGAAATATCGCGCCAGCGGCGCGGAAATCACCCTTCCGACGGTAAGAACGACGTCGTTGTTATACGCGTATTTAAGCGGTTGTTTAAATCGCATATCCACGTAAGCGCGCGGAAAAAAACGCACAAGTTCGCTTGTGTCGCGTATGCCCATTTTATTAAATTCTTCGGCACGTTTTTCGCTTATTCCGCGTATTTTAGTAAGTTCCATAATAAGAACAAAAGGGAAAGATTTCTCTTTCCCGTAAATTTCAAGTTTATTCCAAAGCGATGTAGTAATAATAAATAGGCTGACCGCCGTAATGAATTTCTACGTCGCATTCCGGATAACGCTCCGCAATAATCTCGGCAAGAGCTTCCGCTTCCTCTTCTTTTACGTCTTTGCCGTAATAAAGAGTTATCATTTCCTCGTCGCTTCTGAGTTTTTCGATAAGGCTAAGCGTAACCTCTCCTACGTCTTTACCCGTTGAAAGAATCTTTTTATTATCTAGCCCCATTATGTCGCCGACCTTAAGGTCAAAGCCGTATAGCTTAGTATTTCTGACGGCGTAAGTAACTTGACCGACGGTAACCGTATCCAGCGCGTGAATCATATTTGCCTTGTTCTCGTCTACGGAAAGATCGGGATTAAAAGCAAGCGCGGCTGAGAAGCCTTGCGGAATATTCTTTGTGGGAATAACGTGTATATTCTTGTTTTCTACGAGAGATTTAGCCTGCTCTGCGGCAAGAATTATATTTTTGTTGTTGGGGAAAACGAAAACGTTTTCGGCGTTTATTCTTTGAACGGCGTCCGCTATGTCGCTAGCGGAAGGATTCATCGATTGACCGCCTTCTATAACCGCGTCAACCATAAGGTCTTTAAATATAGAAGAAATACCGTCGCCGGCGGAAACACTCATCATTCCCATTTCTTTCTTTTCTTCTTCATACTTTTTCATTAACGCGCGGTTTTGCTCTAGCATATTTTCTATTTTAAGCTTATCTAATTCGCCTAATTCTAACGCTTTAGTCAGCGCAACGCCCGGCTGATTGGTATGAACGTGAACCTTAACAAGCTCTAAATCGCCTATAACGATAACGCAATCGCCTATCGTCATCAAAAATTCTTTAAAGCGCTCTATATCGGCAATCGTAGTTTGTTTTTTAAGGTTGATGATAAAAAACTCCGTACAATAAGCGAATTCTATGCTGCCAAGACTCATAATATCGGCGTGTTCCATAACGGTTTCGGTAGACTTGGCGTCTGAAATATCTAAATTTGCGCTTACCGTTTCGCCCATAAGAGCCTTAAACATTCCGTCAAAAATGCACATCAAGCCCTTTCCGCCGGCGTCAACGACGCCCGCTTTTTTAAGCACGGGAAGAAGACTCGGCGTAAGTTCAACCGCTTCGTTGCCGGCTTTTATGATTTCCGGGAAAAAGCTTTCAAAATCTATATGTTTTCTTCTAACGCTTTGCGCGTTTTCCGCCATCATGCGGATAACGGTAAGCATAGTTCCTTCTTTAGGTTTGCTAACCGCGCCGTAAGCGACTTCGGCGCCGTTCATAAGCGCTTGCGCGAATACTTTTACGTCGATTTCCTCTGATTTTTTGAATATATTGCACATACCGCGCAATATTTGCGAGGTAATAACGCCGGAATTGCCCCTTGCGCCGCGTAAAGCCCCGCGTGACACCGCGTCTGATATTTCGGAAATTTTATTGCTGTTACAGTTAACAAGCTCCTTAACGGCGGATTGAAGAGTAAGCGACATATTCGTGCCCGTATCGCCGTCCGGAACGGGAAATACGTTTAAAGAGTCAACTGTTACCCTATTTATTTCAAGGACTTTAGCCGCGGTCAAAATCATAGACCTAAGCATTGCCCCGTTTAACGATTTTTGCATATTTACTCCTGTATTAAAGGACGAATTTTAATTTAACGTTTATTTATCGACGTCAACCACTTTGACGTTTATCGTATCGACAATCATACCGGTAAATTTTTCTACCTTATACTTAACGGATTCTTTAAGCGCGTCTACAACCGCTTTTACGGAAACGCCGTATTTGGCAATGATTGAAAGATCGATAAAAATACGATCGCCCGAGGTATGAACCTTAACTCCTTTAACGCCCGTGCCGAACTTTAAAAAGCTTATAACGGCATCGAAAAAATTCATCGGAACGAATCTAACGATACCGTAGCAATCGGCAGCGACCTTAGAAACGAAACGCTCTATTGTGCTATCCGAAATTACGATCTTGCCGTAAATGTTGTTCGTTTTAACGGACATAATTACCTCTATTATAAACGATACTGTTATTGTACAATATTTACGCGCGTTTGGCAAGTTTTTAAGCCGATAATTTTAAAATTTTTGCATTTTATCTTAAAGTAAAGGTAATTTTTTATTTTTTGGCGTTAAAATCGTTGCTTTTTATTTAATTATATGGTAAAGTATTTGGTGTTAAAAATTTCCGGCGGAGGATAAGAATATGAGTAAAATATGCAGCGTTTGCGGTAAAGGCAAATTGTCGGGCAACACGGTCAGCCACTCCAACCGTAAAGCTCCCAGATCTTACGAAGCAAATCTTCAAAAGATTAACGTTAAGCATGCGGACGGAACTTCTTCTAAAGAATACGTTTGCGCAAGATGCATAAAGAGCGGCAAAGTCGAAAGAGCGTAAGCTCTCGTTTTTCGCGTGAAAGCGCGGGGTTTTTTCAAAAATAAAAAATCAATTTTAGCGGCGTAGCATATATTTGCTACGTCGCTACTATTTTATTACTTAATTATTCTTTAATTCTTTTTATTTCAGCCCCGATAAGTCCGTCGTCGGATATTTCCGCCACGCAATAGGTTTTATCGGAAAACCGCGAAAGCGCGCCGGGATTTATAAGAAGCGCTTTGCCGCTAGATTCTATCGTCGCACGGTGCGTGTGACCGAAAAAAACCGCGTCCGCGCCGATTTCTTCAGCGCGCAAAGAAAGGCGCAAAAGAGAACTTTTAACCTTATACGCGTCACCGTGAACGAGAAGAATTTTTACCCCGTCGCGTTCGAAAATAATTTCTTCACCGCCGCCGTCGCAATTGCCTTTAACGTAATACAGCTTATCACCAAGCAATTCCGAATAAGGCAAAATATCGTAATAATGATCGCCGAGATGAAATACGTAATCGGCTTTTTTCATTTCTTCTTTAAGCGTTTCTATTGCGGCGACATTACCGTGAGTATCGGATAGCGCGATAATTCTTTTCACAACTTGCTCCTTATCGCGGTCAAAGCCCTTCCCCTATGCGAAACGGAATTTTTCTCTTCGGGCAAAGCCAAGCCGAAGCTTTTATTTAAATCTTTGCTGAAAAATACGGGATCGTAACCGAAACCGCCTTTGCCGACTCTTTCGGTTAAAATATCGCCGCGCGTTTCCCCTTCGGCAAAAATTATTTTTCCGTTAGGATAATATACCAATACGCAGCTTTTAAAACTTGCCGAACGGTCTTTTTTGCCTTCCATTTCTTTAAGAAGCTTATCTATATTAGACTCGTCGTCACCGTCGCCGGCGTAACGCGCGCTGTAAATACCGGGCGCGCCGCCCAAAGCGTCTACGCATAAGCCCGAATCGTCCGCAAGCGCGGGTACGTTAAGCGTCATCGAAACCGTTTTCGCTTTTATTAAAGCGTTTTCATAAAAGCTTTTGCCCGTTTCTTCGATTTCGTCGCAAAATCCCAGTTCTTTAGCGCTAACTATTTTATAATCGCTAAGTATTTCGGCAATTTCCCTTAGTTTGCCCTTATTTCCGCTAGCTACGACTATCACTTGCTTATCTTCTTGCATTTTTTATCGCCTCCGTAAGCTTTATATAACTGTCGGCGGACAACGTTTCACCCCTTGCGGTAAGAGGTATATCCGCCGCCGCCAAAACCGCCTCGGCTTTTTCTCTTTTAAATCCGTAAAAGTTCATCAGGTTGTTTACCAACATCTTTCTTCTGCTTGAAAACCCTGCCTTAACCGTTTCTCTTACGGCTGAAAAATCAACGCCGACGTTCTTGTTTGCCTCTATATCTATTCTAACCACAGCCGAATCTACGTTAGGAACGGGCGTAAACTTTTCTCTCGGAACTTCTTTTATGATTTTAGCGTTACCCCTAAGCTCGATACCGACTGTTATCGCGCCGTAATCGGATGACGAAGGCTTAGCGGCAAACCGCTCGGCAACTTCTTTTTGAACCATTACCGTCATAGAAAGAAGCTTATCCGAACCTTCTATAAAACGCATTACGACGGGCGTAGTTATATAATACGGCAAGTTTGCGACTATCTTATATTCCCCGCCGACGTTTCTTTCTATATCGGAAAGTTTTTCTTTCATAACGTCCTTAAAAACCAATTCTACGTTAGAATAGTCGGATAAAACGTCTTTTAAGAGGGGTTTTAACGAAAGGTCTATCTCATATCCGATAACCCGCTTAGCGCGAAGAGCAAGCGCGCGAGTAAGCGCCCCCGCGCCGCAACCGATTTCTATAACGGTATCTTTATCGGTAATGCCCGCGCCATCCGCTATCTCGGCAAGCAAATCTTCGTCGGAAAGAAAGTTTTGTCCGTAAGCTTTTTTAAATGCCGTGCCATACGCAGCCATAAGCCGCCTTAAATCTTTTTCCATAATTTACCTTATAACTTTCGCGCATAAAAAAATCCGCGCGTAACATACTGTTATCGTAAAGATTCTTCTTTACGATAATCGTTTACCAATGATTAAAGAGAGAAAACGAGCCGTAACGGTTTCGTTTTCTTTCGCTTTTTACGTATATTTCGCACGTAAATTCGTTATTTCAATTTAGTAAATAACGTACGCGCGTTATTCATTATTTTTTCCGCGAGAACAGCCTCGTCTAACCCTTTTATTTCGGCTAGTTTTTTAACTACGTACGGAATGTTTTTAGGCGTGTTTACCGTTCCGCGAATAGGCTCCGGCGCAAGGTACGGGCTATCCGTTTCGGTCAAAATCATATCGTCAGGCACAAAGCTTGCCACTTCTAACGCGGAACGCGCGTTTTTAAAAGTCAGCGTTCCGCCGAAAGAAATATACATTCCGATTTTAAGCATTTCGGCGGCAATTTCTTTACTGCCCGAAAAACAATGCATAGTACCGCCGTATACTAGCTTACTTTTGTTTTGCTTTAAAATTTCTAACGCGTCGCCTATCGCATCGCGAACGTGAACGTTTATCGGCAACTTGTTTTCGTAAGCGATTTCTATTTGACGTATAAACGCCTTTTTTTGTTCTTCTTTATTGTCTTTTTTCCAATAATAATCTAACCCGATCTCGCCTACGGCAACGCATTTTTCGTGCGCTAACAGTTTAGAAATTTCTTCTTCGGCATAAACGCTGTATCTATCTATATCCATCGGGTGAAAACCCGCGGCAAAATACACGCAATCGAATTTTTCCGCTTGGTTTTTAACCAAAACGGAAGAATCGAGATCGCAACCTATATTTATAACCCGTTCTACGCCAACGGATAAAAATTCTTTTACGGTGTTTTGCAAATCGTCGCGAAGCTTAGCGTCGTCTAAATGACAGTGTGTGTCTATATACATCAAAATATCTCGCTTCCGTCATCGATATCGTGCTCGGGCGAAAGAAAAGCTATATCGCCTTCCGAATTTTCGGCGCACACGATCATACCTTGACTTTCTATTCCGCAAAGCTTAACGGGTTTTAAGTTGGTTATCATTGCAAGTTTTTTGCCTATCAAATATTCGGGCGAATATTTAAGCGCTATTCCCGAAACAACGGTTTTTTCTTCTTCGCCGATTTTAACGGTGAGTTTTAGCAGTTTTTTGCTTTTTTCAACCCGTTCGCAAGCAACTACCTTTGCAATCTTCAGCTGAACTTTTTCAAAATCTGCTATATCTATTTGAGGTTTAACATTTTTATCTCCGTCGGAGCTGTCTTTTTCAAGCGCTTTTTTGCGTTCTTCAACCATATCGTCTACGGCTTTCAACGTTTTTTCGGCGTCTATTCTTGCAAAAAGCATTTCCGGCTTATCCGAAACGGTTATTTTATCCGACAACCCGAATTTACCGCAATCGTCGAAAGAACGGAGTTGCGCGCCGAATTGCGCCGCCGCCTTTTTAGCGGTATCGGGCATAAACGGTTCTAATAAAGAAGCCCCTATAATAACGCTTTCGGCAAGTTCGTAAAGTACGGTTTGTAAACGGTCTTTTTTGCTTTCGTCTTTAGCTAAAACCCACGGAGCGGTTTCGTCTATAAACTTATTCGCCCTGCGGAAAACCGCGAAAATTTCGGAAAGCGCGTCGGAAATCTTGTATTCGTCGATTTTTGCCGAAACCTTTTCATATGCCGAAACTACGGTATTTATAAGATCCGCGTCGATATCTTCTTTTACCTTTTTATCAGAAACGCTTCCGTTAAAATACTTGTTTATCATCGCAACGGTACGGCTAACCAAGTTGCCGAACACGTTTGCAAGGTCGGAGTTAACGGTTTCTATAACCGAATTCCAAGAGATAAGCCCGTCGTTATCTTGCGGCATAGCCGTAAGCACGTAATATCTTACCGCGTCTTTTCCGAAGAAAGAAACAAGGTCGTCTGCATAAATAACGTTGCCCTTAGACTTACTCATTTTGCCGCCTTCTTGCAACAACCAGCCGTGCCCGTAAACCTTTTTGGGGAGCGGAAGCCCCAACGCCATAAGAAATATCGGCCAATAAATAACGTGAAATCTTATTATGTCTTTGCCGATTATATGCACGTCTGCCGGCCACAACTCGTTAAAGCTTTCCGACGAAGCGCCTTCCGCATCGTAACCTATGCCGGTTATATAGTTAGTAAGCGCGTCAAGCCAAACGTATACAACGTGCTTTGCGTCGAAATCTACGGGTATGCCCCACTTAAAAGTGCTTCTTGAAACGCACAAATCCTGAAGCCCCGGTTTTAAGAAGTTGTTAACCATTTCGTTTTTGCGGGATAACGGCAAAATGAAATCGGGATTTTCTTCGTAATACTTCATAAGCCTATCGGAGTATTTACTCATTCTGAAAAAATACGCCTCTTCTTTAGCTTTAACT
>CAZXOQ010000056.1:0-8355 GCA_964642415.1 uncultured Christensenella sp.
GTTCCGGCGTTGTTTCTAAAATCGTTAAGTAATTAGCGAAAATTAGAATTAAATAAAACCTAAATTTAGTGCGTCAGTAATAATGTTATTACTGACGCACTAGTTATATTGTATAAAAAACACTCACCAAGTTTTCTTATGCAACAAGAAAAGACTAGCGAATAACCGCTTTTATTATAGGGCTATAAATTGAATACATTATAAAGCTCGGCTTATAAATAAGTCGGTTTTTTTACTAAATAAAATAACTTGAATATAACTTGTTTTTTTGATATAATAAACTCAACGATAAATAAGAATTTGATGAAGGAGGATGCCGAAATGAAGAAAATATTGGCATTTGCTATTGTTATTGTGATGATGTTTTCCTTGACTTCCTGTGGCTTGGTTGAGTGGATAATAGGACTTAAAGCTGATAGAACCTATACCATTCACTTTAACGCTAACGGTGGTGAGGGTGAAATGGATGATTATCGCGTTGAGTCAGGTGATGACGGTTGGCTTCCCAAATGCACCTTTACAAAAGAAGGATACGAATGTGTTGCGTGGGGCTTGATCCCGAAGGAAAGGAATATGGCACTCAAATAGATAATTTGACCTTCAATATCCCCTCAAGCGTAAAGAACGGCGATACGGTTGAACTCTATGCGATTTGGACAACACCGGGGTTTGCCTTTCAAATAAGTACAATGGGTTATTTTGCGCATTGGAGTATAACTGATTATGATGGAAATGCAAGTCAGATTATAATACCTGCTTGGTATGAGGGAAGATATGGGGGAGGATACGGAAGCTGTCATGTTCTCAAGCTTGCATCCGGATTATTTATGGAACATACAGAAATAGAATCGGTGAAAAATATACCCGATAACAATTTACCTGACGACTTATTTAATGGTTGTACTTCACTTAAGATTGTTGAAATAAGAGCTGGCAAAGACATTTATGATATCGGAGACCGAGTATTCTATAATTGCGCAAGTTTACAAGGCGTAGAATTGACGGCAAATCTTGATACAATCGGTGATGAAGCTTTTTATATGTGTACCTCAATCGAAAAGCTGGTAATACCTGCGTATCTTGAAGAGCTAGGAGATAATGCATTTTTCGGCTGGACGGAAAATCAAACAATCGAGTTTACAAGATATTCTGAAAATCCGTTTGGCGAAAAAGCCTTTAACGGTTGCAATGCGACAATTATATGGTCGGGAGAACAGAATTGATTTGCAAAAGAGATTGCAAACAGATAAATTCCAATTTGACGAGGTGATTATGGCAAGTAGTAAAGAATATTTAGATTTTGTGCTAGAACAATGTAGCGGTTTGTCTGCCCGTGCAATGATGGGTGAATACGTGCTTTATTACGGTGGCAAAGTTGTAGGCGGTATTTACGACAACCGCCTATTAGTTAAGCCTATGCCGTCTGCTATCGCCTTGATGCCTGAAGCAACGAGGGAACTTCCGTACGAAGGCGCAAAAGAAATGCTTCTTGTAGAAGATATCGAGGATAGAGAGTTTCTGAACAAACTATTCGGATCGTTGTACGAAGAATTGCCCGAACCGAATAAAAAGAAATAAATAATTTTTAATTTATCGAGTTGTTGTTTTTTTTGACGATTTGTGATATCATTACAAATATAAAAAGATTCCGCGGCGTATCTATAAATATAAAACAGTATTTTTACGGCGTAAACGATACGCAAAAGTCGACGGAAAGGTTTTAGACAAGATATAATGTTTTCAAAATAGAAAACATACACGGAGATTACCAATGAAAACGGGCATAAACGCAGATTGTTTCGATATAACCGACGCTGAAGAATGTGTTGAAAGATTAGCGGATAACGGGTTTTTATCGACATTTTTATTAGCTGAAGAGGAAAAACTTGCTTCCGTTGCCGCGGCGGCGAAAAGAAAGGGTGTGACAATCGAAACGTTGCACGCGCCTTTTTCCGACGACGGCGAATGTTATATAAACGATATGTGGTTTTCAACCGATAAAAGCGAGAAAATGCTTAAAAGACTGATTGCCGCTGCGGAAAAATGTTCCGAATATTCTATTCCGTATCTAGTAACGCATTTATCTTCGGGCGATAGCGCGCCTAAGGTATGCGCCGAGGGTTGGGATAATTTTTATAAACTGATAAAAAGGGCAAAAGAGCTCGGCGTTACCGTTGCTTTTGAAAATTTAAGGAAACTCGGCAATCTCGCTTGTGCGATGGAGTATTTCCCTAGCGCGCGTTTTTGCTTTGACGTCGGGCATCAAAATTGTTATACGAAAGAAACACCTATGCTCTCTTTATTTGCAGATAGGCTGGTGGCGTTGCATATTCACGATAATTTACAACGGCACGGCGAAGATCTTCACAGGATTCCTTTTGACGGAAAGATAGATTTTGCCGAGCTGATATCCGATTTAAAAAAATACGGATTTAAGGGGACTTTGATGTTAGAGGTATTTAAAAAGAATTGGAAAGAAAAAGAGTGCGACTCTCCGTATTATAAAATGTCTTGCGAGCAATACGTAAAGCGCGCGCAAATTGCCGCAAATAAGCTTAAAGCTTTGTACGGAGAATAACAAGTATTTATAAGACGCATAAAATTAAAGGGTTCGGAATTTTATTCCGAACCCTTTAATTTTGTTTTTAGAACTGATCTTTGTACGCTTTTCCGAATTTGAAAGCGGGAACTTTAGAAGCGGCTATGTGAATTTTTTCACCCGTTTTGGGGTTGATGCCTTCTCTAGCGTCTTTTTCTTTTACTTCGAAAGAACCGAAGCCGGAAATTTGAATCTTTTCCCCGTTTTTCAAACCCTCGGTCACTGCGGAAATAAATCCGTCAAGCGCGTTTCCGGCGTCCTTTAAGGTTAAGCCGGCGTTGTTTGCAATTGCCCTTACCAATTCGACTTTAGTCATAATAAAATCCTCCGTTAGATTTATATACATATTATAGCATATTTAACGAATATTTCAAGAGAAAATCGAAAAAAATTTAAGAAAATTGTCAAAAAACATTTTAATTGCCATTTTTGCGGTATTTTGGGCTATCCGCTTGACTTTTTGCCTCTTATATTTTACAATCATTCACGAGTATGTTAAAAGAAACGTTAAAAAAATTGAATGCTGTTTCAGCGGAAACGGAAAAAGGTCTATCCGGTAAATGGAGAGTATTTACGCGATTTTACGGCGGCAATGCCGAGCAAAGGCTAGCCGACGTGTTAAAGGCTTTAGCGCCCGAGGGGAAGGTTATTATTCTTTTTACGAGCAAGTCTTACGCTCGATTCGGTAGGGAGGCTTTAGCTTTTATAACGTCTATCGGCTGTAAACCGATAGAAAAAGTGCTTGAGGGCGATATCCCTTCCGTTGACGATGCCGGCGCGGTTTTGTCTATTGCCGAAGAGGCGAGGTGTATTTTGGCGTTTGACGGGGAATTGTTCGGGTTTGCGTCGTACAGCGCTATGATTGCAAAAATGCCTTGCGTGTTCTTGCTTGAGAAAATCGGCAGCGAAGAGGTTGTTTCTTCGGTTGCTCTTCTTAAAAACGGTAACGGGATAGAAAGGGTTAAAGTGCGTGTTCCGAGATACGTAGTGGTTGACGAGGACGCCGTAAAGAGATACGACGTAGCCGAAGCTTATTCGGGACTAATCTCTCGCTTGCCCGATTTTGCCGATTACAGAATAAACTGTTCTATAGAAAAACGCGCTTATGATAAAAGGGCTTACGCTTTGTTTAAAGAAGCCGTTACGTCGGCGTTCGGAATTTTTTCTTACGGAACGGAAGAACGATGTGAGAAAATTGCGGAATATAAGTTTACGGCGGAGCTTGCTAACCTTGCTTCCGACGGAAGATTATGCGATTTTTCGGCAATGGGCAACGCTTCATATTTATTTTCAGCCGCAAGAAAAGAAGGGCAAAAACCCATGCTTTCGTTCTTTTCGCGCATTATGCAATTATACGAATTGTGTTTTTCGGGCGAGTACGACGGGATTTTAGAAATCCCCGATTATCTTTCGCGCGCGGATAAGCTTTCTTCTTTGACCGGTTGCGACGATAAAGTTTTTCTTACGGGGTTAAAAAAACAATGCGATTTGCTTAGCGAAGTCAAAAAAACTGCCGAAAAAACCGCTTTGGGATTGTATGAAGAGGTAAAAGCCCAACGCGCGGTTTGCGATAAAGCTATAAGTACTTATTACGCTTTAGGGGGAAGAGTTAAGCAAGATTGTTCGTTTACTGACGAAATCATAAATCTTTGCGGAGATCTCCCCGCAAGCTTTAACGGTATGACGCTTGTTCGCGAAAGCGGAATCGCCGAATATCTGAAATTATAGCGATAAAATTTATAACGCGTTATCCGTTTTGCGGTATAAAAACAGAAAAAAAGGAAATACTCTCCGTATTAACGGGGAGTATTTTATGTTAAAAAGAGTTTTTCGTTTTACCGTTTTGGTTGTAGCGGCGGCAGCGTCGTTTTCTTTTTTGAAATTTGCTAACGATACGTCGCCTCTGTTTAATTTTTCCGAAGAAATAGAAATATATTTTTACGACGGCTCGTTCGGTAAGGGGATTAACGCGAGTTTTTCGGAATATCCGTTTATAAAAGGAAAAACGGGCGAAAGCTGCGTTCTTTCTTACGATAACGGGAAAAAACCCGTTGACGTAGCGAATGTGCTCGGCGGAAAAATTCTTTTTTCCGAAAACACTGAAGAAGGCGTTTCTTATTACGGATTTTCTAACAAAGTTAAATATAAAAAAACCGTTAACGGAACGGCTGTTAATTTTCAGATTTTTTGCGGCGAAAGTCAAATGAAAATCGGTTTGCCGCTTATTTTCGGCTCGTTTTAATTTTTTTGCCAAAAGAGGTATATAAAAAAACTTTTAGGCAATAATCTCCGTAAAGATTTTGAAAGGAGCAATTCAATGAAAACATCAAACAACGGTTTTTTACGCTTTTTAAGAAGAAACGCGCTTTACTTTGTGTTGGCGCTGTGTATTATGGCAATCGCTTTGTCGGTAACACTCGTATTGATAAACGATGATTCCGATAAACAGCTAAACAACGGCGGCTCTACCGTGGTAACGCCGTCGGATGAAGACAAACCGGCATCTAATCCTACGGATACCGACGATCCCGTAGTAAACCCCGATCCCGTTCCCGATAATCCCACTCCCAGCGAGCCCGTGATACAGGAAACGACCTACGTTTTGCCCGTAAAAGACGCTTCAAAAATCGGAGAATACAGCGAACTGCCCGTATTTAACGCGGCGCTAAAAAGATATTCGGCGCATTTGGCGGTTGACTTTTTCGCTCCGGAGGGAACTGCGGTTTTCGCCGTTGCCGACGGAACGGTCGAAAGCGTAGAAACAACTCTTATTTACGGTACTACGGTTGTTATAAATCACGGCGACGGGCTTAAAAGCGTGTATAATTCGCTTGCAGACGGCGATTGCGTTACCGTCGGTCAAAAGATTTTACAAGGCGATAAAATAGGCGAAATTTCTCTTTCTAACAGACAAGAGTATAAAGAGGGCGCGCACCTTCATTTCGAGATGAAAGAGAATGATAAAAACGTTGATCCGGCAAAGTACCTTACCTTTATAAATAAATAACCTGTTTACAGTTCGGTTATTAAAAATAAAAACCCCGAATAAAATATTGTAAAAGATATTTTTCGGGGTTTTTTAATGAAAAAAATAGTTGCGTTTATACTTTTGTTTTCTTCCGTGTTTTGCGTGTTCGGCACGGGCTGCAAAGAAAAATCGGACAGAACTAGCTATAACATAACTTGCGAACTTAAAGACGGCGTGCTGACGGGAAAAGAAGAGGTTGTATTTTACAACTTTACCGATAACGTTTTTTCCGAATTGAAGTTTAATTTATTCGGCAACGCTTTTAGAGAGAATGCAAAATATTCTCCCGTAAGCCGTCAATACGAAGCCAAGGCTTACCCGCACGGTAAAAATTACGGCAAGATAGAATTATCTTCCGTTTACGACAAAGAGGGTGCGCTTTCATTTGAAGTTTGCGGAGAAGACGAAAACGTGCTTAGCGTAAAGCTTAGAGAAGAGGTTTTTCCGAATGAAAGCGTTTCGGTTATTATAGAGTATACGCTTACTCTCGCTAACGTTATCGCAAGAACGGGGATAAACGACGACACGATAAATCTTTCTTGTTTTTATCCGATTTTGTGCGGAATAGAAAGCGGTTCTTTTTACGAATGCGTATATTACGCTAACGGCGATCCGTTTTTCAGCGATTGCGCGGACTATCGCGTAAAGCTTAACGTGAGCGACAATACGGTTGTTGCGTCTTCGGGACGGGTAGTGTCTTCTGAAAAAAGCAACGGAAGGCGAACTGACGAATACGTTATAGAAAACGCGCGTTCTTTTGCTTTCGTGCTGTCTGAAAAATTTGAAGCGGTAACGGAAAAGTGCGACAAAGTAGATGTAACATATTACTATTATAAAGACGAAAACCCTTCGGAATCCGTAAAAACCGCCGTAAAGGCGTTGAATTGTTTTCGTTCGCTTTACGGAGAATATCCGTATCAAACTTATTCCGTCGTGCAAACTCAGTTTATACAGGGCGGAATGGAATTCCCCGCGCTCGTTATGGTTTCGGATTCTTTAGAAGAAAAGGCGTATAAAGAGGTTATCGTTCACGAAACGGCGCATCAATGGTGGCAAACGGTGGTTGGCAACAACGAAATTAAATACGGATTTTTAGACGAGGGACTTGCGGAATATTCCGTCGTTGTGTTTTACGAGAAGCACCCCGACTACGGATATACCAGAGAAGCTTTGATAAAGAGTGCCGAACAAACTTATAAAATCTTTTGCTCCGTTTACGATAAGCTGTTCGGAAGCGTTAACACGGCGATGCAAAGAGATCTATCCGAATTTTCAAGCGAATACGAATACGTAAATACCGCTTACGTTAAGCCCGCGATAATGTACGATTGCTTAAGAAAGACCGTCGGCGATACGAAATTTTTTAACGGGCTTAAGATTTATTATAAAGACAACGCTTTTTCTAACGCCGAACCCTCTTGTCTTGCGGCGGCTTTTAGCAAGGCAAACGCGGACGCGGAGGGGTTTTTGGAAGGATTTTTTAACGGTAAAGCGATTATTTAATAAAATTACGTAAAAAAATCTTCTATTTGCCGCTAAAATTATTTTTTTTATTGACAAAAGCTTTGATAAATGATAAACTTATTGATGTATCGTTATACACTAAGGAGTTTATATGAAAAAACTTATAAATATATTATTGGTTGCGTTATTTGCAGTCGTTGCGGCTTTCTCTTTTGCGTGCAACGGAACTATGCCGGAAGAGTCGGTTAAAGGTTTGAAGATTATGCAGTTTAAGGGTGACGAATACTATACCGTTTACGGTTATACCGACGACGGTATAACCTCTCTCGATATCGGCAAAATCGCTCAAGAAAAAGGCGTTGTAATCGGCAGAATCAAAGCGGGTTCTTTTAAGGGCAATTCTTCGCTTACGGAAATTATAGTTCCCGATACCGTTGTAGAAATCGATTCCGGCGCGTTTAACGGGATAGAAAAACTTGAAAAGATAACTCTTCCTTTCGTGGGCGCAGGCGCTAAAGCCGACGCGTTTGACGGTGAAACCGCTAAGTCTGAAGACAAGGTTACCGATTCCGAAAGAAATTTCGGCTATATTTTCGGTACGGAAGAATATTCCGCGGCTTGTACGGTAAGTCAGTCTTTCGGCTCGGGTGACGCGGTTACTTATTACGTGCCTAATTCTTTAACGGAAGTTACCATCGCTCCCGCGGCGGATTATTCCGTGCCTATGTACGCATTTTACGGTTGCGCTCAGCTTTATACCGTAAATCTTTCGGATAAGGTCGTTGCGATAGGCGAAAAGGCTTTCTACGGTTGTGACAGACTTGTTTCGCTTAATATGACGGCTAGCGTAAAAAACATTTATGCAAGCGCTTTTGAGGGTTGCACCGTTCTTAAAGATTATGACGGAGAAAAGGGTACGGGACTTAACTTTAACGGCTGTTCGCTTGTTAAGGTCGGCGAAAAAGCTTTCTATAAAACCGCGCTTAAAACGGTAAATCTTTCGATTGAAGAAATCGGAGAGGCGGCTTTTGCAGAGTCTTCTATAGAAAATCTTACGGTGACTAACGTAAAACTTATTTGCGAAAACGCGTTTTATAAATGCGAAAAGCTTGCTTCCCTTAACGTAACGGCGGCGGCAAATGCAAAAATGTATCTTTCTTCTTTCGATGGTTGCAATGAAGATCTTGTTTCTTCGTTGACGGGATTTACTATCGTTAGATAAGCATTATTGCTAATATAGCAAGTGGTGTTTATAATTTAAAAC
>CAZXOQ010000057.1:0-8329 GCA_964642415.1 uncultured Christensenella sp.
CCCCTAAGAGTTCTATCGGTTGACGAACGATAAACTTAAGCGTATCAAGTCCGAAATATTCGTCAAGACTCTTTTTGTTTATAACGATAGATCCGTCGCCCGAAGGGATAAGACGAACGCGGGCAACAGCTTTTTTACGTCTGCCCGTGCCCCAAAACTGCAATTTCTTTTTAGTAGTGGTTTTTGCCATGATCACACCTCTTAGTTGAGTTTAAGCGTTTCGGGCTTTTGAGCTTGTTGATTATGCTCTGCGCCCTTGTAAACGCGAAGCTTAGTGAGCATCTTTCTGCCAAGGCTGTTCTTGGGAAGCATGCCCTTAACCGCTTCGTAAACCGCCACGTCGGACTTGGTTGCCATCAACGTTTTGTATTGAATGGATTTAAGTCCGCCGATATAACCGGTATGGTATCTGTAATATTTCTTCTCTAATTTCTTACCCGTCAAAACAACCTTGTCGGAATTGACGATTATAACGAAATCTCCCGTATCGACGTTAGGCGTGAAGGTGGGCTTGTTTTTGCCGCGAAGAACGGCAGCGACCTGAGAAGCCAAGCGACCGAGCGCTACGCCTTCAGCATCGACAACGTACCACTTTCTGACAACGTCTTTATCGTGAGCCATAAAAGTTTTCATTGTAAATTCTCCTTAATTTATATGCCGCTAAAAGCCGTTCGGGCAATGCTTTCACGACGAGCATGCTGAAGAGGGCTAATCTTCGTAACCGAACTTTGCCTTATAAACGCTTATCTATATTAAGATATTGGCGCGATTTTGTCAAGCGTTTTTAAGCATTTTTACGCGAAATTTAAACAAATCGCGTGTATTTTAGCCTTTTATAACTTTGAAACGCCATATCTTGCGGTCGATTTTTTATCGACTACTATTTTTTTATTTTACGCGGTTAGTATTCTACCGACGTAAGGCACAACCCTTTTGCCGGTAACGTTTTTATATCTTTATGCCTTTTGCCGTCCGAAAAAGAGCGAATAACGTCTTCTTTTTGAATTTTGCCGCTACCGACGGCTATAAGCGTGCCGACGATTATTCTTACCATATTATATAAAAACCCGCTGCCGGTAATATAAAAGTCGTAATCTTCGCCGTTATTGATTATATCCAAAGCAAAAACCCTTCTAACGGTGGTTTTAGCGGAATATCCGCTAGCCGCAAACGCGACGAAATCGTGTTCTCCTACGAAAAGCCGAGCGCAATCAAGCATTTTTTCGTAGTCTATCGTACCGTAAACGCGGGTTTTATATCTTTCTTTAAGCGGTTCTTCTACTTCGGAATTATAAACCGAATATCTGTAGGTTTTTCTTTTAGCGCTTCTCCGCGCGTTAAACCCGTCCGCGGCAAGCTCGCTTTTAAGAACCTTAACCCCGAAAGGCAACGCGGTATTGAGCGCCGCGGCGAACCTTTCCGGCGGAATATTAGCTTCCGTAACGAAAGAAGCCGTTTGCCCCTCCGCATGAACACCCGCATCCGTTCTGCCGCTGCCGATTATAGACGTTTTTTTGCCGACGATTTTGCACACGGCGTCTTCTAAAACGCCTTGAACGGTTAAAAGCCCGTTTTGTTTTTGCCAACCGCAAAAATCCGTGCCGTCGTAAGAAACGATAAGTTTTATAACCATAATCACACCGCTACGCCTAAAACGCCGTTAAGCGACACCACCGCCACGATAAGCCCCGCAACGACAAGCGTTCCCAGCAAATCGCGAAAACCGACTTTCATTTTTTTATAACGCGTTCTGTTTTTGCTGCCCGAATAACAACGCGCGTCCATCGCGTCGGCAAGCTCGTCGGCTCGCCTGAACGAACTTATAAGCAAAGGTATAAGAACGGGTATCATCGCCTTTACGCGCTTAAAAACGTTGCCGCCTTCAAAATCTGCGCCGCGCGCTTTTTGCGCCTTTATTATTCTATCCGTTTCGTCTATCAACGTAGGTATAAATCTAAGCGCTATGCTCATCACTAACGCGAACTCGTGCACGGGGAATTTTACCCACTTAAGCGGAGTTAAAAGGCTTTCTATTCCGTCGGCGATTTCTACCGGAGAAGTGGTAAACGTTAAAAGCGAAGCGCCTAGCACCACCAAAACTATGCGCGCGGTAATAAATGCCGCGTTGTAAAGCCCTGCGTCCGTTATAAAGCCGCCCTCCCACAGCGGAGTGCCGTTTTTATTGAAAAACACCTGCAATACCGCCGAAAAAACCACGAAGAATATAACACCTTTAACGCTTTTTAGCATTTTCAAAAAGGGAACACGCGAAAAAAGCGTTGCGATAACCGTAAACGCAAAGCACGCCGCAAATCCCAGAAAATAAAATTCCGGCGAAGAACCGACGAGAAACACCGCCACTATATACGCTATCGCGAGAATAATCTTTACCCTCGCGTCCATTTTATGAACGAAAGATTTTACGGGATAATACTGACCGAAAGCAACGTCTTTCATTTTTTCACCCCCGAAAACCGTTCCGCAAGCTTATCGGTAAAATCCTTTACGGATAAGTCGCTGTCTATAATCACGCCCTTTTCTTTAAGCTTTTCGGATAAATACGCCGTTACGGGTAAATCCAATCCGACGGATTTTAACGCCGCGGCGTCCGAAAAAATTTCTTTAGGCGTACCCTCTTTCAATATTCTCCCCTTAGAGAAAACCGCCGCGCGAGTGCAATTTTCGGAAACCAAGTCCATATCGTGCGTAACGATAACGACAGTCTTAACGAATTTGCCGTGCAAATCGTGCAACAACGCCAAAAACTCTCTTTTGCCGACGGGATCAAGCCCGGCAACGGGCTCGTCTAACACAAGAACTTCCGGTCGGGTAACAATCACACCGGCAATTGCCACGCGCCGCTTTTGCCCGCCCGAAAGCTCGAACGGGGATTTATTTGCAACAGCTTCGTAATTTAATCCGACAAGCGATAACGCTTCTTTAACCTTATCGTCCGCTTCTTTTTGCGACATATCCGGAAAAAAGTTTTTTAAGCCGAACGCAACGTCTTCTTTAACCGTTTCGGCAAACAGCTGATATTCCGGATATTGAAAGACCATGCCGACCTTTGAACGAAGCGCCTTTACGTTGCATTTTTTATCCGTAAGATCGAAATCGCCGACTCTCACCGCTCCGCTGTTTTTTTGAATCTTTATAAGCCCGTTAAGATGGCAAACGAAAGTAGACTTGCCGCTGCCCGTTTGCCCGATTATGCCGAAAAACTCCCCCTCGTTTATAGAGAGAGAAACGTTTGATAACGCCTTAACCGAAAGGCTTTTGCTTTTTCCGCCGTAACTGAACGACAAATTTTCGGTAACTATTCGCATATACTCACCAACCTTTCGGCAAGCTCTTCTTCCGATAAAGGCATTTCTTCTATCGGAAAGCCCTTTTCTTTAAGCTTTTGCGCCACGTACGCCGGATAAGGCAGCTCTAAGCCGCAAGCTTTAAGCTCGTCGGCTTTTTCAAATATTTCTTTAGGAGTGCCGCTCATAACCGTTTCGCCGCGGTTAAGCACGAAGATTCTATCCGCTAAAGCAGCTTCGTCCATATAATGCGTTATCGTTATAATCGTCACGCCCTGCTCTTTTTTAAGTTTTTCCGCCACGGCTAAAATCTCTTTTCTTCCTTTAGGATCTAACATCGCGGTAGATTCGTCTAAAACGAGAATTTCCGGCTTTAACGCAAGCACGCCGGCAATTGCCACGCGTTGCTTTTGCCCGCCCGAAAGTCGCGAGGGCGAAGCCTCTCTAAATTCTTCCATTCCCACGGCTTTTAAGGCGAAATCTATCCTTTCGCCTATTTCTTTTCTCGGAACGCCTAGGTTTTCCGGTCCGAAAGCAATGTCGTCTTCTACGATAGACGCAACTATTCCGTTATCGGGGTTTTGAAAAACCACGCCTACTTTTTTTCTTATTTCAAACCGCTTTTCTTTATCCGAAGATAAAATCCCGTCAACCGAAATCGTTCCCTCGTCGGGTAAAAGCAAGCCGTTTATGAGTTTTGCGAGAGTAGACTTGCCGCTGCCGTTATGCCCGATAACGGCAATATGCTCTCCGCGTTCCGCGGAAAAGCACACGTTTTTAAGAACTTTAGTTTTTTTATCGTAAGAAAAACTTACGTTATCTAGTTGCAGCAAAGACATTTTTACTCCTTAACGCTTAACTACGCGTTCTAAAAAGATATTTTACCACAAACGGATTTTTTTTACAAGCGTTTGAAGGCCCTACAAAAGCCAACCGAAATAGCCCCTTTAAGAGGTTTTTTCGGACAAAAAACTAAAAAGAACAGAATAAACGGAAAGAAAATAAAAAAATTTTCCTTTTCCGTTGACTTGACGGCGTAAAAAATATATAATGTTATTGTTTAATAATTTAAACTATATTATATCATTTATATACGGAGGACTTTAAGTAAATGAAAAAACTTACGATTGACGGCAATACCGCCGCCAGCCACGTTGCTTATGCCTTTTCGGAAGTAGCAGCCATTTACCCGATAACGCCTTCTTCGCCTATGGCGGAGGTTGCGGACGAGTGGGCTACCGCCGGAAGAACCAACATGTGGGGACAAAAAGTTAAAATTGCCGAAATGCAATCTGAAGGCGGCGCTGCCGGTGCCGTTCACGGTTCGCTTTGCGCGGGCGCGCTTACGACCACTTATACCGCTTCTCAAGGGTTGCTTTTAATGATCCCGAATATGTATAAAATCGCTGGCGAACTTATGCCTAGCGTTTTCCACGTTTCGGCGCGCGCTATTGCAGCTCATTCGCTTAATATTTTCGGCGACCACGCCGATGTTATGGCTTGCCGCCAAACGGGTTTTGCAATGCTTTGCGATTCTTCCGTTCAAGAAGTTATGGATCTTTCTCTCGTAGCGCATTTATCCACTTTGCGCGCTAAAGTTCCTTTCATTAATTTCTTCGACGGTTTCAGAACTTCACACGAAGTTGCTAAAATCGACGTGTGGGACGAAGCCGACGATTACGCCGAAATTCGCGCGATTTGCGACGAAGTAGGCATAGACGCCGATATAAAAGACTTTAAGTCGCGCGCGCTTAACCCCGAACATCCTATTCAAAAGGGTACGGCGCAAAACGGCGATACTTACTTCCAAAACAGAGAAACGGCTAACGGCTATTATCAAGCTACGCCGGCAATCGTTCAAAAGATGATGGACGTTGTTTCCGCTCACTGCGGCAGAAGCTATCACCTTTTCGATTACGTTGGCGCGCCCGACGCGGAAGAAGTTATCGTTTGTATGGGTTCGGGTGCTTCTACGGTAGAAGAATCCATCAACAAACTCAATTCTATGGGTAAAAAATACGGTCTTGTTAAAGTTCGTTTGTACAGACCTTTCGTTGCCGACGCGTTTGTTGCGGCTCTTCCGAAAACGGTTAAGAAAATCGCCGTTCTCGACCGCACTAAAGAACCCGGTTCTCTCGGCGAACCTTTGTATCTTGACGTATGCTCCGCTCTCTTTGAAAAGGGAATTTCCGGCATAAACGTAGTAGGCGGCAGATACGGTCTCGGTAGCAAAGAATTTACGCCTTCGATGGTTCTTGCGGTTTACAAAAATCTTGAACAAAAAGAACCCAAAAACCACTTTACCATCGGTATTTACGAAGACGTAACCAATTCTTCCCTTGATTTCTCAGAGAAATTCGACGCAGCGCCCGCAGGCTCTACTTCTTGTAAGTTCTACGGCTTAGGTTCGGACGGAACGGTAGGCGCAAACAAGAACTCTATAAAGATAATCGGCGATCATACGGACAAGCACGCTCAAGCTTACTTCTTCTACGACAGTAAGAAATCCGGCGGCATAACGGTATCTCACTTAAGATTCGGCGATACGCCCATTCAAAGCGAATATCTTATCGACTCTGCCGACTTTGTTCAGTGCAGCAATCCTTCTTACGTAACCCGTTACGATATGACGAGCGACATTAAAGAAGGCGGAACTTTCCTTATCAACACTTCAGCTACTACGGTTGAAGCGTTAGAAGAATTCTTGCCCGCGCAAGTTAAACGCGATATCGCTAACAAACATATCAATCTTTACGTTATAGACGCTATAAAGATTGCCGCGGGATTAGGTCTTAAAGGCAGAACCAATACTATATTGCAATCTGCGTTCTTCCGCGTGAATCCTCAAATCATGCCTTACGACAAAGCCGTAGAATATATGAAATATATGGCTAAAAAATCCTTCGCAAGAAAGGGTGACGCGGTTGTTCAAATGAACTACGACGCAATCGATTCCGCAGCGGGCGACAACCTTATTAAGATAGACGTTCCCGCGGCTTGGGCAAACGCAACCACGGGCGCGGAAATGATGGAAGGTCACGCCGACAAGTATTATCAAGAAATTATTAAGCCCATCCTTTATCTTAAAGGCGACGAGCTTAAGTCTTCTCAATTCAATGCAGACGGTTCTGTTCCCACCGGTACGACCAAGTTTGAAAAACGCGGCGTTGCCGTAACCGTTCCCGAAATAGACATCGATAAGTGTATTCAATGCGGAAACTGTTCTTTCGTTTGTCCGCACGCATGCTTGCGTCCGGCTCTCGTTAAAGACGGCGCTGAAAAACCCGCTTCTTTCAAAGGCAAAGCGGCAATAGGGCTTCCTGGATACGAATACAAAATGCAGGTATCTCCGTTAGACTGTATGGGTTGCGGCGTTTGCGCTACGGTATGCCCCGTTAAAGACGGCGGAGCTATTAAGATGATTCCTCTTGCAGACTCTCTCGCTAAGGGCGAAGAAGCAAACTGGGATTTCTCGGTAGATCTCCCCGCGGTTGACACCTCTAAGTTCAAGAAAGAAACCGTTAAGGGTTGCCAATTCTGCACACCGCTCTTTGAATTCTCCGGTGCGTGCGCAGGCTGCGGCGAAACGCCTTACGTTAAGGTTATAACCCAGCTCTTCGGCGACAGAATGGTTGTTGCAAACGCAACGGGCTGCTCGTCTATTTACGGCGGTTCTTCACCCACGTGCCCCTATACCAAAAACAAAGAAGGCAAAGGACCTGCTTGGGCAAACTCTTTATTTGAAGATAACGCGGAATTCGGTTACGGTATGAACCTCGCTTATAAAGCGCGCCGCGGTAAACTCGAAGAAGAAATCAGAAAGAACTTCGATAAAGTAAACGAAAAAACCAACGCGGCTTTCGCGGCGTGGTTAGAAGGCAAAGACGACGCCGAAAAGAGCAAAGCCGCTGCGGAACTAGTTAAGTCGGCTATCAAAGAAGAAAGGGCTGAAGGGCTTGATTTCATTAAAGAAAACCTCGACTGCCTAGTTAAACCCTCTATTTGGATATTCGGCGGCGACGGTTGGGCTTACGATATCGGCTACGGCGGACTCGATCACGTACTAGCTTCCGGCGAAGACGTAAACGTTCTCGTTCTCGATACCGAAGTATACTCTAACACGGGCGGACAAGCAAGCAAATCCACCAATATCGGCGCGGTTGCTAAATTCGCTTCCGCCGGCAAGAGAGTTAAAAAGAAAGACCTTGGTATGATAGCTAAATCTTACGGATACGTTTACGTAGCGCAATGCGCTATGGGCGCTAATCCCGCTCAACTCTTAAAGGCGTTATCCGAAGCGGAAGCTTACCACGGACCTTCGCTTATCATATGCTATGCGCCCTGTATCAACCACGGCATAAATATGACCAAATCTCAGTTAGAAGAAAAAGCGGCTGTGGAATGCGGATATTGGCAACTATATAGATATAATCCCGAAGGCGAAGTATTCACCTTAGACAGCAAAGATCCGACCGGTGATTATCAAGCGTTCTTAGCGGGCGAAACAAGATACGCTTCTCTCGTTAAAACGCAAGGCGCAGACGTTGCTAAAAAACTTTTTGAACAAACGGAAGAATCCGCTAAAGAAAGACTTGCAACTTATAAAAAGCTCGCCGGAAAAGAATAATTTTTAGGCGAAAGCATAAAAACAACAAAGAGTACGATGATAAAACCCGTCGTACTCTTTATTATTTTAGCTTTTTGTCGTTTTTTATTTTGCAAATATTCTTAACCCTATACGCGCGCAATATATAATGTTTTATAACATTAGCAAAAATTGCAAGCACATAGTATTTGCACATTTTTGCGACCTGTTTCAAGTTAGCGTTCAGCTTTTTATTAAAAAACCGTAGAAAACGTCAGTTTTCATTTTGCGTCTAGCAAAATTACGCTTGTATTATACCGCTACTCACTGCCCCGTGACGTAGTCACGGCGCAAGGCTATCGCCTTTCCTTTGCTTTCGCAAAGGCTCGTGCGGTGAAATACTGCGCGAGAAAACCCTTGCAAGCAAGTTTTCTCGCTT
>CAZXOQ010000058.1:0-8267 GCA_964642415.1 uncultured Christensenella sp.
TATAATATCATCTAATGATGATGAAATACTGCGCCCGAAAACCCTTGCAAGCAAGTTTTCTCCTTTATACCGCTACTCACTGCACCGTGACATAGTCACGGCGCAAGGCTGTCGCCTTACCTTTGCTTTCGCAAAGGCTCGTGCGGTGAAATACTGCGCTCGAAAGGACATTTTTGCGACCTGTTTCAAGTTAGCGTTCGGTTTTTTATTAAAAAGCCGTAGAAAACGTTAGTTTTCATTTTGCGTTTAGCAAAATTGCGCTTATATTATAAATTTAGGTTTTTTAATGCGATTTTACAGTGTTCATACGTTAGACCGCCTTGAAGATAAGCTATATAAGGGGGTTTTACAGGTGCGTCGGCGGAAAGTTCTATCGAAGCCCCTTGAACAAAGCAGCCGGCAGCCATTATAACCTGATCTTCATACCCCGGCATATCCCAAGGCATAACCGAAACGTAACTGTCAATCGGTGAATTTGATTGTATATTTTGAATAAAAGATATAAGTTTATTTTTATCATTGAATTTTATCGACGTAATAATATCTTTCGGCATTGCACCTTTATGCGGAAGAACGTCAACCCCCAACTCTTCCAACACTCCGGCAAAAAGCATTGCGCCTTTCAAAGATTCTTTTACAACGTGCGGAGCAAGAAAAAGTCCTTGATAAAAATACTGATAACCTGAAAAATACGAACCGACTTCGGCAGCTATCGACGGAGCAATCAATCTGTTTCTTGCAAGATCAACGTATACTTTATCTCCCGCAACGTATCCGCCCGTCGGAACGATTCCCGCACCGGGATTTTTTATCATCGAACCCGCGACAACGTTTACGCCTACTTCGGTTGGTTCTTTTTTTTCTACGAATTCTCCGTAACAATTATCAAGCATTATGCAACCGTCAAAACAACAGTCATTACGAAGAAAATTAACCACTGATTCTATCTCACATAAAGACAGTGCGTTACGCCAATCATACCCGCGCGATCTTTGCAAATAGACCATTTTAACGTTAGAACTTTTCAGTGCGGATTCAATTGCTTCTTTATCGAATAAATTATTTTTTAGCGGTATCGTATTAAACGTTATACCGTAATCTTTTAAAGAACCGACGCCCTGTCCGTTTATTATTGTCGAAAGCGTATCGTAAGGTTCACCCGTAATACTTAAAGCAGTATCGCCGGGTTTTAATATCCCCAACAAACAAATAGCAAGCGCGTGAGTACCCGACGCGATATTGGGAGAACAAATAGCGTCTTCACAATTAAAAATCGTCGCAAAAAGTTTGTTTAGCGTATCTCTACCCTCATCGCCGTAACCATATCCCGTTGTTCCCGAAAAATGCCTTAAAGCGATTTTATTTTTCTTAAACGCATTTAAAACCTTTTCTTGATTAAAAAGACAAATTTCATTCAGCTTTTTAAAACTCGGCTGCAATTCTTCTTCTATTCTTTCAATAAGTTGTTGATCAATCATATAACTCTCCGACGATATTTTTTGCCGTTTCTACAACGTCTTCATATTGTTTTACGTATTTCAGCTCGGGCAATTTCTTAAAAAAAGTAATTTGCCTTTTAGCATAATGCCTTGTATTTAGCTTGATTTTTTGTATAGCTTCCGTTAAAGTTATTTCGTTATTTAGATAAGATAAAATTTCTTTATAACCGATTCCCTGCATACACTGATTTTCAATCGTCAAACCTTTATCGGTTAATCCTTTAACTTCATCAACCAAACCGTTTTCAATCATTTTATCTACGCGTAAATCTATTTTACAGTACAGTTCTTCTCTAGGTAAATCGTAAGAATACGCCTTATATGGGCGAATAGGTTCGTTTTTATCGTTCAATTCAGACTTTTTAATGCCCGATTCAAAAATCTCTAAAGCTCTAATCACCCTTTTAACGTCGTTCGGATGAATAGTTTCGGCAGCCTTCGCATCCTTGTTTTTTAATATTTCGTGCACGAAAGAAAAGCCCTTTTCTTCGGCAATTTTTTTATAATACTCGCGAACTTCTAAATTGCCGGACGTTGAACCGTAAGACAAATCGTATATCAAAGAATTGATATAAAAACCCGTTCCTCCGCAAACAATCGGAATTTTCCCACTGTTTATAAGCCTGTTAAGTATCGGCTCGGCTTGCTCTTTATAATCGCCAACCGAAAAAGTATCAAACGGAGAAACAACGTCAATCATATGATGAATAATACCCTTTTTCTCTTGTTCCGTTGGCTTTGCCGTTCCTATATTTAACCCATTATAAACATTCATCGAATCTGCGGATATAACCTCGCCAGATAAAAGCTTTGCACATTCAACAGCCAATGCGGTTTTTCCGCTCGCCGTCGGTCCGCAAATAATCAATATTTCAGGTTTTATACTATTCTTTTGAACCATTTATCTATTTCCGTTCTTGTAATTTTTACCACAACCGGTCTACCGTGCGGACATTTAAGTCCTAAATTATTTTTAATTTCTTTAGCCAAAATTTCAACTTCCGAATTTGAAAGCTTATCTCCCGATTTTATTGCAGCCTTGCACGCCTTTTGCGCGATTTTATCTTTTAGAATATCGTTTATCGATATAGATTTTAAACCATTTAAATCGGATAAAACGTCATTTATAAAGCTGTTAAAATCGATATTAAGTAAGCAAGTCGGAATTGCGGAAATTTTAATCGATTCGTTGCCAAAATCTACGATTTCAATACCAAGTTCGGCAAAAGCCGAAACTTTTTCAAGAATAAAATCGTGTTCCGCGGTATTAAGCGTTTTTATATACGGCACAAGAAGAGGTTGAATTTCAATACTTTTTTCATTAAGTTGTTTATTGAATTTATCGTATAAAATTCTTTCATGTGCAGCGTGTTGATCTGCAAGATATAAATTTACGCCGTCTTCAAAAACGAGATATGTATTCAAAACCTGTCCGATATATTTTAAATCACACTCTATACTTACGCTTTGCTGTGTTATTTGTTGCGATAAAGGCAAGATTTTCTCTTCCTTATTTTTTTCAAGACTTTCAAGATATGCTTTATTTTCAGCAAAAATATCAACGGTTTTCTCTTCTTTTATATCCGAATCGCTTTGTTTTTTACCGCTATCGCAAAAAACAAGTTTATCATAAGAAAAATCTTCAAATGACAACGCCTTTGCTTCGGTTTTTACATACGGCTTATCCGTCTTATCTACATTAAAATCAAAGTTATGTGTGACATAATTTTGACCGATTTCTTCTTTATTTTCCTTATTATTCTCAACTATTATATTTAAAGCTTCACCCGTACCGTCAAGAACTTTTGAAACAACCGAATAAATCGCGCCGTAAACTATTCTGTTATCGGAAAAACGCACGTCGGTTTTATTCGGATGGACGTTTACGTCAACCGTTTCAGACGGAAGAGTAATCGAAATTACGTAAAAAGGATATTGTCTTTTCATCACGTAAGAAGAATACGCGTTAGATATCGCTGCGGAAATCGTTTGATTTACAACATATCGCCCGTTCATAAATGCCGACTGATAAGTTCTATTCGGCTTACTGAAATATTGTTTTCCGATATAACCCGTTATTTTTATTCCGTTTTTTTCCGAGTTAATGTAAAAACAATCGTTTAAAATCGCGTTACCGTAAACGGTTATCATTGCCGATTCAAAACCGTCGCCGAAAGACTGATAAACGGTTTTGCCGTTTGAAATATATTTTATAGCAATTTCTGGATTACCTAAAATAAATCTAGTTATAATCCCCGTTATATCACCCTCTTCGCTTCTATCGCTTTTTAAAAACTTTTCTCTCGCGGGAGTATTATAAAATAAATTTCTTACAACGATTTCCGTTCCGTTCGGAGATGGCTGATCCAAAACTTCACCAATAACCCCTCCGTCGGCAGATATAGACGCACCGACTTGCTGCGCTTCAGGCTTTGACGTGATAGTTATTTTAGAAACGGAAGCAATGCTTGCTAAAGCCTCTCCTCTAAACCCCAAAGTAGAAATATCGTCTAAATCGTCTATTTTAGAAATCTTGCTAGTTGCGTGAGGCATTAACGCCTTTTTTAGCTGTTCTCTTTCAATCCCCGAACCATCGTCAAAGACGCGAATAGACGATTTACCACCGTCGGTTATTTCAATCGTAATATTTTTCGCTTCGGCATCGATAGAATTCTCTACAAGTTCCTTTACCACCGAATAAGGTCTTTCAACAACTTCGCCCGCGGCAATTCTGTTATATATTTTACTACTAAGTAGATTTATTACGTTCATATATTTTTCTCCTTTACTTTATCGCATAAATCGGTTAAAATATTAAACGCTTGCATCGGAGAAATATTATTAACGTCTAAATCTTTTATAATCCTTTCAATATCGGTAAGACTGTTAGCATTTTCAGTTTTTTCGCCCGAGTCGGATTGCTTAGAAACAGCAAAATCGTTTTTTTCTATTTTTTTCAAAATAGTTTTTGCTCTTTCGGTAACCTTTTTATCAACACCTGCAAGTTCCGCAACTTCTATACCGAAACTTCTATTAGCGCCACCACGCATTATTTTCCTTAAAAAGATTATGCTTCCTTGCATTTCTTTCACGGAGATTTTATAATTTTTCACGCCTTCCATAATTCCTTCTAGTTCGGTCAATTCGTGATAATGCGTTGCGAATAAAGTTTTGGCTTTTATGTTTTGAGTAACGTATTCGACAACCGCCCAAGCAATGGATAACCCGTCAAACGTACTTGTTCCTCTACCTATTTCGTCTAAAATAAGCAAACTTTTATCGGTTGCATTTTTTATAATCCCAGCAACCTCAGACATTTCTACCATAAAGGTACTTTGATCGGAAACCAAGTTATCGCTAGCGCCTATTCTTGTAAAAATCCTGTCGGTAAGGGGAATATTTGCGCTTTTTGCCGGAACAAACGAACCGATATGCGCCATAAGCGTAATCAATGCAACTTGCCGCATATAAGTGCTTTTACCCGCCATATTAGGTCCTGTGATTACCATTGTACGGTTTTCTTTACAGTCTAAAATACAGTCGTTAGGAATAAACCTTTGCGAGGATACGACTTCTACAACGGGATGTCTTCCGTCAATTATTTCTAAAGGTGCTTTTTCGTTAACAATATTCGGTTTAACGTATCCGTTTTGTTTTGCAACCGTTGCAAACGCGATAAGCATATCCAATTCAGCCATCGCCTCGGCTGTATTTTTTAATGACGGAACTTCTTGAGTCAATTTCTTTTTAATAGAGTTAAACAATTCGGATTCTAACACCGACGCCTTGTCTTCCGCCGATAAAACTTTTTCTTCTAACGTTTTTAATTCTTCCGTTACATATCTTTCGGCGTTACTCAACGTTTGTCTGCGAATATAATCGTAAGGAACTTTATCTTTAAACGAGTTGGTAACTTCGATATAATATCCGAAAACCCTGTTATAACCTATTCTTAAGGTTTTTATTCCGGTTTTTTCTCTTTCCCTTCCCTCTATTTCGGCAATTTTAGAACGAGTATCGGTATATAAGCTTCTCAATTCGTCAAGCTCGCAATTAAAGCCGTTTTTAATATACTTAAAACCGCTTTTAGAATCTTTATCTTCAGAATTATCCACGACAGCGACTCTCAAAAGTTTAACTATATCGTCAAAATCTTCTAATTTTGACAATATGTTGCAAATACTTTTACATTGAAAACCTATAAGCAAAAATTTAAGGGTAGGAATTATTTCAAGGGAGGATGCTAAAGAAATACAATCTTTAGGCGTAAGATTGCCGTTAGAAACGTTTCCGGCAATTCTCCCGATGTCTTTTACCGAAGAAAGAAGCTCCGACACGCTTTGCCTAACGGAATTATCGTTAAAAAAACTTTCTACAGCTTCTAGTCGTTGATTGATTTTTTCGGGGTTGTTTAACGGCGAAAGTATCGCGTTTTGCAACTTTCTTGCCCCCATGCTTGTTTTTGTTTTATCAAGAACCCATAAAAGCGATCCGTATCTTTTTCCGTCCCTTAAGGTTTTTATCAATTCAAGATTGCGAACAGCATTAAAATCGAGCATCATATGCTCGCCGTCGCGTTCTCTTTTTATCCCGTTAATATTAACCAAAACGTTTTTTTGCGTTTCTTTTAAATAAGAAACGAGCGCCCCGGAAGAACTAATGCAAGCGTCAAAATCTTCTAAATCAAACGGTTTCAACGTCGCTACGCCAAGTTGTTTTTTTAACGACTCTTTTGCGTTGCCCAATTCATATTCGCTTTCAGAAAAAACAGACGGTTTCGGAAGCACGTCTTGTTTAACCAAAGGGCTTTCTCTTAAAACTTCTTCGGCTGAAACGTTCGCTATAATTTCAGCGGGTGAAATTTTAACCAAATCGTTAAACAAATCGGAAATGTAATCCGCACCGCTAAAGCCTTTAACAAAAAACTCACCCGTTGTAATATCCGCCCAAGCAATCGACGCTTGAGTTTTATCTAAAAAAATCGAACAAATAAAATTATTCTTCTTTTCATCAATCAATTCGTTATTCGTCACAGTGCCCGCCGTAACAACCTTTATCACATCTCTTTCTACTAGATTTTTACCGTTAGGTTGTGTAAGCTGTTCGCATATTGCAACTTTCTTTCCCACGGAAACAAGCTTTGAAATATAAACGTCAGCCGCGTGATACGGAATGCCGCACATCGGCGCTCTTTTTTCAAGACCGCAATCCCTTCCCGTAAGAGTTAAATCGAGTATTTTAGACGCCTTTATCGCGTCGTCGTCAAACATTTCGTAAAAATCGCCCAATCTATAAAAAATTATACAATCGGGATATTTTTGTTTAACCTGTCTATAATGAACCATCATTGGTGAAAGAGCCATATTACACCTACAATTTAACGTTTAAATAAAAATGCGCTTAAAATTTTTACAAGCGTTTTTCGCCCGTATTATACTATTTCCCCATAAAGAGAAATCCCGCCCGTTTTAGTAATTTTTACGTTGACGAATTTTCCGATAAGATCAGAATTCGCGTCAAAATAAGCCATTCTTCCGTGAGTATCTCTACCAAGATATTTATTCTTTTTATCGTCAAACCCTTCGCATAAGATGCGCACGGTTGTATTTTTATATTTCAAAGACTGTTTTTTGTTTTCGGAATTTTGCAAATCAATAAGTTTCATTATGCGTTTTTTTGACGTTTCGGCATCGATTTGCCCTTCCATTTCAGCCGCAGGCGTTCCCTTTCTTGGCGAATAGATAAAAGTAAACGCACCTGCAAAACCGACTTTTTCAACCAAATCTACCGTATCGTTAAAATCCTCTTCGGTTTCCGTCGGAAAACCAACCATAATATCCGTAGTTATCGCTATATCGGGGATATAAGATCTTAGCAACCGAATTTTTTCAAGATAGTCTTCACGGGTGTATTTTCTATTCATTAGTTTTAATATTCTGTTCGAGCCTGCCTGAACCGGTAAATGTATAGATTTGCAGGTTTTTTCGCTTTCGGCTAAAGCCTTAACCAAATTTTCGGTTAAATCTTTCGGGTGATTCGTCATAAATCTCAATCTAAAATCACCGTCAATTTTTGAAACGGCTGTAATCAACTCGGCAAAATCAGTATTTCCCAAATCCTTTCCGTAAGAATTGACATTTTGCCCGAGAAGAGTTATTTCTTTATACCCTTCTTTTATCAATGCTTTACATTCTTCTATAACCGCTTCCAGCGCGCGACTCCTTTCTCTGCCCCTTACATAAGGAACAATGCAATACGAGCAAAAATTATTACACCCGTAGGTTACGTTTACCCACGCGTTCGGATAGCTTGTTCTTGTTTTAGGAACACCCTCTTCTACGGGTTTTTCACAATTTAAAACTTCTATTACGCTTTTTTTGCTTTTTAATCTCTTTTCTAACAGAGTTTTAAAATCCTCTAAATTGTGAGTACCGAACACAATATCGATAAACGGAAAGGTTTTGCTAAGTTTTTCCGCATAGCTTTTTTGCTGCGTCATACAGCCGCCAACTGCTATTATAAGATCTTTTTTACGCTTTTTCAGTTGCTTTAGCGCACCAATATTTCCCTCGGCGCGTTCCTCTGCGTTTTCTCTAATACAACACGTATTAAAAATTATTATATCGGCTTCTTTTTCACTTTCGCAAGCAGCCATTCCGAGAGAAGTTAATATCCCCGCGATCTTTTCGGATTCGTGGAGATTCATTTGACATCCGTATGTAATTATAAAATATTTTTTTTCTTTAAAACTTTCCATAAAATATATAT
>CAZXOQ010000059.1:0-8134 GCA_964642415.1 uncultured Christensenella sp.
AAGTTACCGGGGGTAATTTCGTTTCTGAAAGACTTACCTATTTGACCGATGCCGAAGGGGATTTTCTTTCTCGATGCGCGTTGTACGTTGGGGAAATTTACGAAAATACCTTGCGCCGTTTCGGGGCGGAGATATGCGGTAGACGCCGAATCTTCGGTAACGCCGATAAAAGTTTTGAACATAAGATTAAACTTTTTTATATCGGTAAAATCTTTAGCGCCGCAAGAGGGACATTCTATACCTTTCTCTTTTATAAACTCGGACATTTGTTCAAAAGTCCAACCGGCAGGATTATCGTCCGTACCGTTTTTGAAGGCGTAGTCTTCTATAAGCTTATCCGCTCTATGGCGAGTTTTGCACTTTTTGCAATCCATAAGCGGATCGGAAAAGCCGCCTACGTGCCCCGAAGCCACCCAAGTTTCGGGATTCATTATGATTGCCGAATCCAATCCGACGTTATAGCGGTTTTCTTGCACGAAGCGTTTCCACCACGCTTTTTTAACGTTGTTTTTGAATTCTACCCCCAAAGGACCGTAATCCCAAGAGTTGGCAAGACCCCCGTAGATTTCGCTGCCCGGGAATAAAAACCCTCTGCCTTTGCAAAGGTTGACGATTTTTTCCATAGTAACGGTTTGCTTTTCTTCCATAATAATATTCCTTAAAGTTGAATTTTCCGCTATGGCGTAGCGGAATTTTATTTAATTGTAAACCATAAAAGCGATTTAGTCAAGCGAACTTGCCTTAAAGTTGCTTTTTTGAATGATATAAATGCGTAAACGGCTAATAGTTGCGGTAGAAAAAACATTGTATTAACCCTTTTTTAAGTTTAAAAGAAGAGGCGTAAATTGTCAAACAATAAAAATTGCAAATATATACTTTAACGTCGTAAAAATAAACCTTTTACAATTTGGTTGTTTGCCGACTTTTTTTTATTTTATTAAACTAAAAAGTGCTCTTTTAATCGATAAAGTAGATTATTTTGCTTTTGTTTTTTTCGATTTAGTGATATACTGAATAATAATCGATAAAATTTTAAGGTGAGAACTTATGGAAGCGACTAACTTTATAGAGCAAATTATAAACGAAGAGATAGAAAGCGGCAAAATGAGCGCGATTCAAACGCGTTTCCCTCCGGAACCTAACGGTTATCTTCATATAGGGCACGCAAAATCGTTGTGCCTTAACTTCGGCGTGAAAGAAAAATACGCCGGAAAATGTAATTTGTTTTTAGACGATACTAATCCTAGCAAAGAAAAAGAAGAGTTTGAAGAAGCTATAAAAAAGGATATTGCTTGGCTAGGTTTTGAATACGACAAGGTTACGCACGCTTCAGATTTTTACGAGGATATTTACAATTTTGCGGTAAAAGAAATAGAACTCGGCAACGCGTTTGTATGCGATATGACGCCGGAAGAAATTTCCGCTAACCGCGGAACTCTTAAAGAGGCGGGGAAAGAAAGCCCCTACAGAAATAGAAGCGTAGAAGAAAATTTAAGGCTTTTTGCCGAAATGCGCGAGGGTAAATATCCCGACGGTTCTAAATGTTTGCGCGCTAAAATAGATATGGCGTCGCCTAATATCAATATGCGCGATCCGGTTATTTACAGAATACTTCGCGAAACCCATTACAGAACGGGTGATAAGTGGTGTATTTATCCGATGTACGATTTTGCCCATCCCATTTGCGATTATTTGCAAGGCGTAACCCATTCGCTTTGCACGTTAGAATTCGAAGACCATCGTCCTCTTTACGATTGGGTAGGAATAACTCTCGGATTTAATCCCAAACCGCGTCAAATAGAATTTGCAAGGCTTTCCGTAACAAACCTTGTTATGAGTAAGCGCTATCTTAAAAAGCTTGTAGAAGAAGGCAAGGTAAACGGGTGGGACGATCCGCGTATGCCTACGCTTACGGGGCTTAGAAATCGCGGTGTTCCGGCGGAAGCGTTGAAAGATTTTTGCGCGAGAATCGGCGTCGCAAAAGCTAATTCGGAAGTTCAAATATCCTATCTCGAAGCGTGTATAAGGGAGTTTTTGAATTTGCATGCGGAGCGCGCTATGGGCGTGTTAAAACCGCTTAAGCTTACGATAACCAATTATCCCGACGGCGCTAGCGAAGAGGTTGATTTTGATATAAACCCCAACGAAGAAGAAAAGAGAACTCGTAAAATAACCTTCTCTAAAAACTTGTATATCGATGCGGACGACTTTTCTCTTGCTCCGCCGCCAAAATATTTTAGACTTAAAAAGGGAGGTATGGTAAGACTTAAATCGGCGTATATCGTCCGTTGCGACGATATCGTAACCGATGACGAAGGTAACGTTACGGAACTGTTATGTTCTTATCTGCCCGAATCTAAGAGCGGAAACGATACTTCCGGAGTAAAGGTTAAGGGTACGATTCAGTGGGTTAACGCCGAAGATTGCGTCGATACCGAAATAAGAAAATACGGATATCTTCTTAAAGACGAAGAGTATGCCGGGCAAGATTTTTCCGAGCGTATGAACGAGAATAGCGTAACCGTATTTAACGGCAAGGTAGAGCCTTACGTTTTCTCGTGCGAAGAGGATAAGCCTTATCAGCTAATGAGAACGGGGTATTTCAAACGTCTTAACGTAAACGGAAAAGATATCGTCAGCGAAATTGTTTCCTTAAAGGATAATTTTAACAAATAAGCGTAAAAAAAGAAATTTACCTCGATAAAAATGGAAGCAAGTGAATTAATAAAGAAAGAGCCAAACGATCGGCTTTTGATGAAGCTGCTTATAGCGGCGTGTTTTTCGATGTATACCGCAATGATGTGCGCCAAAAACGTTTTCGGCGCGGAATTGGTTACGTTTATCGATAAAATGAATACCGATAAATATAACGCAAGTCTTGCAAATACGTATTATTTTATAACGTAAGCTATAGTTCAGGTTATTCTTGCGTTTTTTATGAATAAGCTTAACGTTCGGCTGTATCTTATTATAACCGTTCCTCTCGCTGCGATATGCGGTATTTTAGTCGCGTTTGCTTCGAATATATCGGAAGTATGGATATTGTTCGCTTTTTCGGGGATTTTTCAGGCGGGGATATACGCCGGTTGTATGCACGTTTTGGGCTTATATTTGCCACCCGATATGATTGCTCCCGGCAATACGCTTATGCAATCGGGCTTTGCGATAGGCAATACGACGGCATACGCTGTTTCGGCGTTGTTCGTAGCGTTGGATTTATGGACGAAGCCTTATATCATTTTCGGCATACTGTTTATTCTTTCTACGGTGTTTTTCGGGATAGTTACCGCAATGGTTGTAAAAAGATACCCGAATGCCGCAAAAGCTCGCGAAAATTCCGCAACTAAAGAAAAACCGTCAAACAGTGAGAATTCCGATTCCGATTATAGAAAGGGGTTGTTTACCCTTAAAAACCGCAAGCAAAAGTTTGCATTTTACGTTTGGAGCGTGATATATTCTTTATTTGTAACCACTCTTTATTATTCTATAAACAATTGGGTGGGCAATTTCCTTAAAGAAGTATACGGGTTTTCGGATTCCGTTTCTATAGTTATTTCCGTAATCGTACCCGTGATGACGTTTTTCGGTCCGGTAGCGGCGATAAACGTGTCTAAAAAACATAAGAATTTTATTAAGGTCGGATTTGTAGCGTCGATTATCCCGTTAGTTTTTGCTTCGGCTTTAGCGTTGTTGTATGATTTTAACGTTGTGATAGCGATAGTTTTTTTAGCGGCATTTATCGTATCGACGAAATTTCTTACGGGGTTACAAAGCGTTGCGACGTTCAATATGCGTAACGAGGTAAACGTAGGCGCGTATACCGCAATAATAAACGCTACGGCGTCGGTTTCGGCAGGCGTTGCCCCGACGATAATAGGCAAGCTTATAGATTCGGCTAACGCTAGCGGAACAACGGGTAACGAAGGTTGGTTAGCGCAATATTTAACGGCGGCGACAATCGGGTTGGTACTCGCGCTGTTCTTGCTTATCTCGCATCTTATAACTAAAAACAAAACCAACTTAAAAAACGAAAAGCTTAAAAGCGCTTTTGCATATAAAGGTGAAAAATGAGTAAAAATTTTTTGGGCGTAGATTTCGGAACGACATCGCTTAAAGCGTGTCTTTTTAACGAAGAGGGCGAGCGCATCGCTACCGAATCGGTTCAGTATAAATTGCTTACGAAAGGGGATTTTATCGAATTTCCGGCGGAAGAATTTTGGAATGCATTTAAAACGGTTTTCGATAAAATATCAGCCCGATTTAAAATAGAAGCTCTAGCGGTGGATACGCAGGGCGAAACGCTTATCGTTTTAGATAAAGAGGGCAAACCTCTTATGAACGCAATAAGTTGGCTCGACAATCGCGCCGAAAAACAAGCGAAAGATTTGCAAAAAGCGTTCGGACTTAAAAAGGTTTACGAGCTCACCGGTCAAGCCGAAGTCCCCGCAGGCTACCCCGCGCCTAAAATTATGTGGATAAAAGAGAATCTTCCCGATATCTTTGAAAAAGCCGATAAGTTTTTATTGCTTGAAGATTATATTTTATACCGTCTTACGGGTGAATTCGCGGCGTCGCGTTCGCTGTATTCTTCGTCGCTTTTGATGAATGTAAAAACGGGGGAATATATTACCGAATTTTTAGATTACGTCGGCATTACCGAAAAACGTTTGCCTTCTCTTTATGAAAGCGGAACGCTTATCGGTGAATATAACGGGGTAAAGGTCGTTACTTCGGCACTTGATCAGATAGCGGGCATTACGGGTGCCGGCGTGGTTAAAGAGAATATTATGAGCGAAACAACGGGTACTGCGCTTGCGGTATGCGCCGTTACGGAAAAATTTCCGCCGTATACCGAGGGAACTAAAGTTTCGGCTTATTATTTCAAAAAAGGGTTATACTGTTTATTGATGTGGTCGCCTACCGCCGGCGCTACGTTAGAATATTTTAAGAGAACTTTTTGCGAGGGCGAGGATTACGATAAGCTTAACGCGCTTGCAAGCGTTGTTCCGGCAGGCTCGGAAGGGCTTATATGCATACCGCATCTTTGCGGAACGGTTATGCCTGAAAACAACCCGTCGGCTCGCGGAGCGTTTTTCGGGATAGAGCTTAAACACGGTAAAGGGCATTATATACGCGCCGTTATGGAATCGGTTGCTTACGTGATTAAAGAATTTATCGATTTTATGGGAGTAAACGTAAGTGAAATCCGTTCGGTAGGGGGCGGTTCTAAAAGCAAGCTGTGGGGCGAAATAAAAAGCGCCGTAACGGATAAAAAAATCCGTACGTTAAAAGAAACAGAAACCGCTTGTTTGGGTTCTGCCATATTTGCCGGCATCGGCGCAGGGTTTTTCGATAACGTCGAACGTGCCGTTGAAAATATCGTAAAAGAAAAAGACGTATGCGAATGTAAAAATCCGTCTTACGAAAAATTCTATAAAGAATATAAAGAAAAAGAGAAAATACTTACTAAACTTGCGTAAGTGAATAACAAATAAAATCATATTAAAAGGCTTTCCGATCGGAAAGCCTTTCTGTTATAAATTTTTTACGCCGTTACCTTTCGGCGTCGTTTTTGTCGTGACGTATACGGTTTTTTATTTTTTGTGCCGTAAAATAAACGAGCAAAAGTATGGCGATAAAAATAATGCAGCCGACTAGTATTACCAACTCGCCTTCGGCAAAAAGTGTATAAAAATCAATGCCTAACAACCAAAGAACCAATAAACCTATGCCGAAGCATACAATGGCTATTGCTATTTCTAACAACCCTTCTAACAAGTTGTTTACGATTTTACTTTTTTTATTTTGTTTGTTACGCATTGTTTGTTTTTATCTCTGGCTGTGGTTATTTAAACGTCGGGTTGTTTTTAACCGAATCGATAAAAGCCGATAAAACGTATTTTTTACCTTTTATCGGCTTTTGCACTAATTGTTTTTACGGCATAGGTGCAAAAATCAGCCCGTTTTAAGTTAAAAATTTACCGTTATGGTCATAGATTCTTTATAGCGCGATTTGGCTGAAATATTCCATTTGTTTTTTACGGTAAGGCTTTTTGCGATAGAAAGCCCTAAGCCGCTGCCGCCCGTATCTCTTGAACGCGATTCTTCGCCGCGATAAAATCTTTCAAATATTCTATCGGAATCAACGTCTTTAACGTCGCTTCCGCTGTTTGTAACCGTCAAAACGGTTTTAATAAGCGTTACCTTTATCGTTCCGCCTTTGGTTGAATATTTGATTGCGTTATCTAAAAGAATGTTTACTATTTGTTTAACGTCTTTTCTATCGCCTTCGTAATATACGTTTTCGTCAATTTCGGATAAAAGCACTTTATCGTTTTCAAAGGCGGCGGCGTCAAACGGTAAAACAGTTTCGGTTATCAATTCCGAAAGATTAAATTTTTCTTTTTCGGGACGGGGTTTAGATTCTTCCATTCGCGCAAGCGTAAGCATATCCGTTACTAAAAGATTAAGCCTTTTTGTTTGAGATTTTATGCTTTGCACGTATTTGTTGTCGTTTGCGGCTTTAAGCACGTCCGCATTGGCGGATATAACCGCAATCGGGGTTTTTAGTTCGTGGCTGGCGTCCGAAACGAATTTTTGCTGTTTATAAACCGCCTCTTTAAGAGGATTGAATATTGTATAAGAAGCGAGCCAAACGAGAAGGGCGAGTATAACGTAAAAAACCGCTAAAAAACCCACCATACGTAAAATGTTGTCTGTCGCTTTGTCAAAATAAACGGTCATATCCGCGGCAACAAGCAAATGACCGCCTTGAACTATCGATATGCGGTAATAGATTTTATTGATGTAGCTTGCCGAAATTTCCGGATAGTTGTCGAAAGCTTCCGTAACGATACGTGAAATTTCCGTCGGCGTAAAAAGAGTTGTTCCGTCTAAAACCTTATAAGGATAAGAGGTAGGGCTTTTGATTACGACAATTCCTTCGTGGGCGGTAAGCGGCGCGTCTTCTTTAACGGAAAACGCATAAGTGTTTTCTATTCGCGTAAGTTTTTCTACTATAGAAGAATGGCAAGAGACTCTGCATATGTAATACGCAGAACCGCCGAGCGCCGCGAATATCACGAGAAGTATCGTAAGCGTTATACATATAAAATGAATTTGCGCTTTTTTAACCATTCTTTTCACCCAAGGTGTAGCCTATTCCGCGCAAAGAACGTATTTCCGTTTTAGAACCCACCGCAAGCAGTTTTTTTCTGAGGAAAGATACGTAAACTTCGATTGTGTTGTATTCTGCTTCGGTATCGTAACCCCAAATTTTTTCTATAAAGCGCTCTTTATCGATGTTTTTGCCGACGTTAAGCATAAGCATTTCAAGAATTTGAAATTCTTTTTTGCCGAGCGTTATTTTTTTATCGCCGCAACCTAATTCCACACTGTCGCGATCGAGATAAATATCGTTATATTTAAGCACGTCGCCCGTGAATTTTTCTTTTCGCCTTAACAGGGCGCGTATTCTCGCAAGAAGTTCTTCGGTATCGAAAGGCTTTGTCATATAATCGTCCGCCCCGAGGTTCAATCCGCCGATTTTATTTGCGGTTTCGGCTTTAGCCGTGAGCATCAGTACGGGCGTATCGAGTTTTTGTTCTCTTATATGCTTAAGCACGGAAAATCCGTCGAGCTTAGGCATCATAACGTCTAAAATAATCAAGTCGAAAATGCCCGACATCGCAAAATCGAGCGCGGTTTCTCCGTCGCCGGCAACGGTAACGGAATAGTTGTTTCTTTTTAAGATTTCACTGAGCGCGACGGTTAATTCGCGTTCGTCATCGGCAATTAAAATATTCATGTTTTTACCTTATACCTTAGAGGTTTAAATAACCTTTAAAAAAGTTGCTGAAAAATTATTTTAAAAATTCTTTTGTTTTAAGTTTTTTCAATGTTTTTTTAAGCTTCGTTTTTTACAATATATGCGTAAAGAACGAGAGCGGAATGGGTGCATAAAGTTGCTTGTTCGTATAAAAACTTGTCTTTACATGATTTAGCTCACACACTCTCAATAAACTTTTTCCTTTGGTCAGGCGCCGGCGATTTTCGTCGGCGTTTGATTTTTAAAATTTTTTAGGCAAATCGTATTTTTTAAGACGAATCCGAATAAAATCCGCCTATTTAAATA
>CAZXOQ010000060.1:0-8050 GCA_964642415.1 uncultured Christensenella sp.
CTTTGCAAAACTAAAAGTTTTGCCGTAAAAACTTACTTTTTTACACTAATGACGGGGAAGGGTGTTTTGTGACAATTCTAGTGGGTTAAAATAAAATTTGCGCGTAAAAACGGCGGCGTATCGGTAATCACCGATATGCCGCCGATATTTTTATTTGTTATTTATTAGAGAGGTCTTTCTTCGTTTGAAAGGAACGCTAGCGCAACTACGTTAGGACCTAAGTGTGAACCTATAACCGGACCTATCATTCTGATTTCGGGTGTAACGCCGAATTTCTCTTGAACCAAGGCGGAAAGTTGGTTTGCAGCTTCCGTATTGTCGGTATGCCCGACGTAAATTATCGGATAGTCTTTGTTTAGGGTGTAATTGCGGGATTCGTCCGCAATGGAATTAAGCGCGCGTTTCATTCCGCGTTCTTTACGGTAGGTGACCAGCTTGCCTTCTTTATTGAAAACTATAACGGGTTTTATGTTAAGCATTGTGCCGATAGTCCCCGATAAAGCGGAAAGTCTGCCGCCGCGAACGAGGTATTTCAGGTCGTCTGCAATAACGAAATGTTGAAATTTGCGTTTAACACTTTCTATATAATCGTACGTTTCTTGCGCGGATTTGCCTTTATTGCGCATATCTATGGCGATTTTTACCATAGCGCCTTGACCGACCGTAGTCGTGCTGCATTCTATGCAAAGGCAGTTGAAATCGGGAAAATCTTGGCGAACTTTTTCAACCGCATCTCTCGCTACGTCAACCGTGTGGCATAAACCGTAGCTTATGGTAAAGTGCAACGCGTCTTTTACGCCGGCTTCCGCCATTTTGCGGAAATGCTCTTCGTGCACGAACGGGTTGTTCATACTAGTTTTGCTCATAATGCCCGCGCGCAGTTTGTTGTATAAATCGACGTATTCTTCGGGCGACTGAAAACAGTCTTTATGTTCGGTAACAACTCCGTCTTCCGTCAACATAAAGGTAAGAGGCAAAAAATAAAGATCGTTTTCTCTAACCTCGTTAGCGTAAAAGTCTGCCGTAGAGTCGGTGGATATATCAAAACGTTTCAAAATGGTACTCCTTGATTTTTTATTGATAAAAAAATGATAACATATTTTATTTACGAAAGCAAGCGTATGAAAAATATTGTCGCGATATTTTTTTATTAGCGTTGTTATGAAATAAATAATAATTGCTTTTTCTTTTCTTTTTGATTATTGCAGACGAAAGCCCCGCTCGCTTCGCTTTGAGGCTTTGAAAAACAGTGGCAATCTCACGCAGGGCGCGTAAGGGGATAGTAAAAACTTTTTGCAATCTCGCTTCGTTTATTCCGTTGACTTACCGTTTGCGTTTGTGTTATTATATTCTTAAATAGAAAACGCAATGCGTTTTTGTTTTTGCATAAAACAATATAACGGACGGTACAAAATGAAAAAAGAAACAATGCAAGCGGTTAAAGACGCTTATAAAATCGAAAGCGAATGTATTACGGAAATGTTGGATTATTTAGACGAGGATAGCTTTTCCGCCGCGGTAGAACTGTTGAAAAACGCTCCGAGAATCGGAACGACCGGTTGCGGACATTCCGGCATTATTTGCATGCATATGGCGCATTTGCTTTGCTGTATAGAACGCCCCGCAAGGTTTATTTCTCCGGCGGAAGCCGTTCACGGCGCTACGGGCTTTTTGCAAGAAGGCGACGTTATGATTTTCGCTTCGCGCGGGGGCAAAACCAAAGAGCTTTTACCTATTTTGGATATATGCAAGGCTAAAGGCGTAAAGGTTATTTCCGTTACCGAAAATATGCAATCTCCGCTTGCTCTCGGGGCGAACGTAGTGCTTAAACAGCACGTTAACAGAGAAACGGATAAATACAATTCTCAAGGAACGACTTCTACAACCGCGCTCTGCGTGATATTCCACGCTCTTCAAACGGCGCTTATTGAAGAAACAGGTTTTAAGAACGAGCAATTCGCGCTTATTCATCCCGGCGGCGCAGTAGGCGAAAGGCTTAACAAAAAATAAAATCGGCTTAAGCCTATATCTTATTTTCGGGGTTTGATATGAAAACTAAGCAAGTGACGATTTTAGAGTATTTGTTTATCGCGTTGCTCGGCGCGCTTTTCGCGTTAGGATACGTGCTGTTTGTTATAACAAACAATTTCGCGCCCGCCGGAATAAACGGTATTGCGGTTATGCTGCAATACAAGTTGAATTTTTCAGTCGGTTATATGTCGCTGATAGTAAACGTTCCGTTGTGCGTGTTCGCGTATTTTTTCGTAAATAAAAGATTTGCGATAAGAACTTTGGTGTTTTGCTTGGTATATTCTTTTTCGTATTTGTTATTGCAACACGTCGATTTGGCGCGGTTTCAATACAATGCTGGCGGCGTAGATACCATTTATCCCGTGCTTATCGCGGGGCTTATCAGTGGGTTTTGCTACGGCTGTTTGTTCAGGCTTAATTCAAGCACGGGCGGCACTGACGTGATTGCTAAGTTCGTTAGCAAAAAAAAGCCCTTTCTTAACTTTTTTTGGATAACTTTCGCGATAAACGCCGTAGTTGCGTTTGCCTCTTATTTCGTATACGCGGAATACGGCGCTAACGGCGAATTGGTTTATAATTTTAAGCCCGTATGCTTATGTATGCTTTATTGTTTTACGTCAAGCTTTGTGGGTAACTTTATGCTTAAAGGTTCGCGTTCCGCTTGCGAATTCGTAATCGTAACTACTCACGCGGACGAAATCGAGCGGCTTATTTTAGAAACGCTTCATCACTCCGCTACTCGCTTAAAAGGAGAGGGGATTTATTCCGGAACGGATAAAGAAGTTCTTATTTGCGTGGTTAACAGACATCAAATGGTGGAATTTCAAGATATGATACGCCGCGTGCCCGAAACGTTTACCTTTGTTAAAACCGTTGACGATACCGTCGGTAATTTTAAGAAAATAAAATAGAAGATTTATTATAAGGAGATATATTATGCTTAAAAATTATAAAATCAGCGAACCCTTTTTTGAATACGGGCCTAAGTGTTATATGTACGGGCAAACGCTTGTCGATATGGCTAAGGGGCTTGACCTTCTTGCCGAAAAGTACGACGTAGACGTTGTTTTGGATATCCCCGATACCGAAATTTATAACGTTGCCAAACAAGTTAAAAGAGTTCACGTGTATTCTCAGCATATGGATAGTATCCCCGTAGGCAGGGGAATGGGCAGAACGTTACCCGAAGCGCTTAAAGCCGCGGGGGCTGTCGGGGTTATGCTTAATCACGCCGAACATAAGCTTACGATAGAAGAAATAGAACGCGCGATAAAGCGCGCGGACGAGGTGGGGCTTGCTACGATGGTATGCGCCGACTCTATCGAAGAAGTTAAAGCGGTTGCAAAGCTTGCGCCAAATATTTTGGTTGCCGAACCGTCTGAGCTTATCGGTACGGGCAAGCCCGCGGATAAAGCTTACGTTGACGAGGTTATAAGGGTTATAAAAGAAATTAATCCCGAAATAAAGCCTTTCCCGTCGGCAGGCATAAGCCGCGGTGAAGATTGCTATAATATTATAAAAGCGGGTGCGTCCGCGTCGGGTTGTTCTTCGGCAATAGCCAAGGCTGCCGAGCCGTTAAAACTTGCCGAGGAAATGATTGCAGCCGTTCGCCGCGCGTATGACGAAAGAAACGCCTAACGCGGATTTTTAAATAAAACGACGGTAAATACGCATTGCGACGTAGCGATATTTTTTTGCTATGCCGCAATTTTTTTATGTCGATAAAGCTTATCCGGGGCGGTTTTAGCATAAAAGGGTAAAATAGTCTTATTTTATAAAAATGGCTTTTAGCGTAAAATTTCAAAAAAACATAAAGAAAATAAATAAAAAGCGCGATTACGATTGACGAGTAGCTTTTAAAATGGTAAAATAATATAAAAACAACCTTAAAGGAGCATTGCTATGGAATTTAAAGTATTTCAAAAAGAATTAGAAGTTCAGTCAAAAGGCTGGAGACCTACTTTTCACGACGTTTCTAAAGAAGTTATAGACATCGTTAAAGAATCCGGAATTAAAAATGGAACGGTTACTATTGCTTCCCATCATACGACTTGTTCCGTTATGATTCAGGAATGTTCGCACGATCTCGATATTTACGATCTCGAATACTTGCAACACGATATATTAAAGATTATGCAAAAGCTTGTTCCCGATTATTCAGAGGATAACGCTTATATGCATCCCGGTCCTATTCATACTCAGTTCGGCAGATACGTAAACGAACCCGGTGATTGGACAAGTCTTAATACCGACGGTCACCTTCGTTCGGTTTTCTTCGGCAGAAGCGAAGCTATGACGATTAAAGACGGCGTTTTAGACGGCGGTGAATTCGCTCATATCTACTTTGTGGATTGGGATCAGGTTAGAGCGAGAAGAAGACAAATAAACGTTACCGTTATGGGTACTACCGAAGACGTTAACGACAGAAAGTATAACGACGGCAAGGTTATCGATACTTGGAGAAAGTATACCGAAGAAGAAAAAGCCGCTGACGTTCATTATACTTTACAACAAACCAGACGCGACAAATAATTTTTTATCGGTTATAAAAAGACTATATCGTTTTGAATTATATCCCGAAAGTCGGATAAACTTTCAGGTTTGCATCATTTCGGTATAGTCTTTTGTTTACTTTCGGAGGAATAATATGTTTGCGATAACGCTTAAGCAGGTTGCGCTGCTTTTGTTTTACATACTTATCGGCTACGTTTAGGCTTATAAAAAAATCGTCGGCAAAAACGCCGGCAAATTGCTTTCAACGTTGCTTATGTGGGTGTTTTCGCCTTTTTATACGGTTCTTAACCTTTCGCAAAACGTTTCGCTTGAAAAAATCAAGCTGTATTTGACGTTGTTGCTTTCAGGGATAGCGTTTACGTTGCTTGCAATAGTTGCGGCATTGATTTTAGCGCGTGTGCTGTGTAAAAAAAGTTACGTAAGAAACGTGTATACCTATTTGCTTGCGTTTTCTAATAACGGCTATTTCGGCTGCCCTTTGGTTGAAGCATTGCTCGGCAAAGAGGCTCTCGCGCATTTTATTATTTTTTGCCTTGCAACGAATATTGCCATTTATACTTTCGGGTATTATATCTTAACCGATGATCCCGACGACAAAGCCGATATTGACGCGGTAAACGAAAAACCGAAGAGAAAAAAATTCGCGTTTTTATATAATCCTCCGATGATAGCAACTTACGTCGGATTGCTTTTAGGCTTGTTGCCGATAGAAATTCCGCAATGGATTAGCGAATTTTTAACGCCGGCGGCGAACTGTATGAGCGCTTCGGCAATGTTACTAGTCGGCTGCGTGCTTGCAGGAATTCCGCTTATAAAACTTATTTCTTCCGTGAAATCTTATATATTAAGTATTGTAAGGTTGCTCGTGTTGCCCGTTATATTCGGGGCGATAGGATATTTTTGTTATAAAGTTTGCCATATGGAGCGTGAAGTATTCGTGTTTTTTACGATACTGTCTTGTTTGCCTGCCGGAATGAACGCGGTAGTTTTTCCGGAATCGGTCGGAAAAGACGGAACGGAAGGCGCAAAAGGATGTTTTATTTCTTACGTTATGTGCCTTATAACGATACCGTCGATAATTGCGATAATGCAAATGTTGTAAAAATATAGCGACTTTACAACCGCCGCTTGGCACGTCGTTTCGCGGCTTTGAAAAAGCCGTGGCAATCTCCGCTATTGGCGGAAAAATTGAACCACGGCATTTAATCCCTTGCAAGCAAGTTTTATTGTTTACGTTACAAAAATTTTTTAAGCCTTTCTTCGTAGCTTTCTTCAAGTTTTAGCAGCTCCGAAATCAGCGCGGCAACATCTTCGTCTAGGTTTTTTTGTTCGTTTTTCATTGCTCGCAGTTCGTTTATTCCCGTAACCGTGCCTTTGATAAGCATATCGGCTATTTTATTGCGGCTGTCGTCCATAAGCGTTTTCATTTTTATGCTGCCCCACATTACGGCTTTTTTAATCGCGCCCACGTCTTTGGGCTGTATCTTTTTTTCGGTCATATACGAAGAAATTTTTCCGATAAGCTTTTCGTAGCCTTCGTATTCGTCGCGCAGTTCTTTTTTAAGTTCTTCGCAATCAACCGACGGCATTACGTCGGAAATGCTTTGCAATGCTATATGCGCGTTTTTATAAGCGTCGTTTATCGCTTTAGGGTTGGCGTTTTCCGTTTCCATTGTTAAAATCTCCTTAAACGTTTATAAAGATAAAAATAGTTTTGCCAAACATCGTAAAATTATACTAAAACGTTTGACATAAACGCCAAAATATTGTAAAATAACAAACGTGCCGCTCGAAAGGGGTTTTATAAGCGCGTAATGCCGCCCCAAATTTAAATTCGGCGAGACCGGTAGACGGAGGTAAAAATGTACGCAATCGTAGAAAACGGTTCAAAACAGTACAAGGCGGAAGTCGGTTCTATTATTAGATTTGAAAAACTTCCCGGAAACGTAGGCGATAAGGTCGAACTTAAAGTATTGATGGTGTCCGACGAAAAGGGCATCAAAGTCGCAAAAGACGCTGAATCCTTTAAGATGATAGGCGAAATCGTCGCGCAAGACAAAGAAAAAAAGGTCGTTGTTTTTAAGTATAAAGCTAAAAAGAACGAAAGAAAGAAGCAGGGGCATCGTCAACCCTATACGGCTGTTAAGGTTCTTGAAATCGCATCCGCGAAAAAAGCAACCAAGAAAGCTGCCGTTAAAGAAGAAAAGCCCGCGGACGACGCGGCTGCTGAATAAGGAGGTTTAAACTATGATATTGTTTAGATTATTTGCGCACCACAAAGGTGGCGGCAGCACCAAAAACGGCAGAGATAGCAACGCTAAGCGTTTAGGAATTAAGGCTAATAACGGTCAAACGGTTTCCGCAGGCAGCATTATCGTTCGTCAACGCGGAACTAAAATCCATCCCGGCAATAACGTCGGTATCGGAAGCGACGATACGTTGTTTGCTCTCATTGACGGCGTAGTTAAGTTTGAAAGAGCAGGAAGAAACGATAAAAAGGTCAGCGTTTACGCAAAGTAAATTGCTAAGGCAATTATATTCGTTTCGGATATAAAAACAAAAAATAAAAACGTAGCGTTAACGGCGCAGCGATGGTTATCGCTGCGCCGTTGAATTTTGCTGTTTGCAATATTCTTAAGTTTTGCTTAAGTCTTACGCAAATACAAAGCGGTATAAAGGAATTTTATTATGCAAAGGATAGTTACGTCATCTGCTTATTTCAAAGCGGAAGATACTCTTTCGTGCGGGCAGCTTTTCCGTTTTGCGCCGTGCAAAAACGGATATAAGGTTTTCTCCGAAGATAAAGCGTGTTTAGTTTTTACCGAGGGTGAAAAAACCGTTATAGAATGTGCAGACGGCGACGAAAAATATTTTTACGATTATTTTGATTTAGACAGGGATTATTCCGCAATCGTAGATAAAGCTCGCGAGTACGGCGGAATCTTAAAAATCGCCGCGGAATCGGGTTCGGGAATAAGAATACTGAATCAAAGTCCGCAAGAGGCTCTTTTTTCTTTTATCGTTTCGCAAAACAATAATATACCGCGCATTAAGGGGATAATTGAAAGGCTTTGCTTGTCTGTCGGAGAAAAAAGAATTTTCGACGGCGCAGAATACCGAGCTTTTCCTTCCGTAGAAAAAATGGCGGAGCAAAACGAAGAGTTTTATAAAAGCATCGGACTGGGATATCGCGCACCGTTTATCGCAAGACTTGCAAGAGATATTTGTTCCGGCAAGATAAACTTAAACGGGTTTTCCGCTTTATCGACGGCAAAGCTAAAAGAAGAATTAAAAAAAATATACGGAGTGGGGCAAAAGGTTGCCGATTGCGCGTCACTGTTCGGCTTCCACCGATCGGACTCTTTCCCCGTAGACGTATGGATTGAAAGAGTGTATAGAGAAGATTTTAACGGCGAACTTAAAGATAGAGAAAAAATTTCCGAATGGTTTTTGAACGAGTTTGGCGAAAATTCGGGATACTTTCAACAATATTTGTTTTATTATA
>CAZXOQ010000061.1:0-7673 GCA_964642415.1 uncultured Christensenella sp.
GATAACCATACGCCCCTCAAACGTACGCGTCTGCCAATTCCGCCACCCTCACGCGTTTCAGCCTTTATATCTTACTAGCTTTTTTGCTTTTTGTCAAGAAGTTTTCCATATATTTTTTCATATTTTCTAAAAGTTTTATAAATTTTTTTCAAATAAGCTTCGGTTTCACTAAAAGGTATAGCAAATAAAGTGGTTTTATCGTCGCTAAAGCGTTTATCTTTAAGCCAATTCTTTACGTTTCCTTCGCCGGCGTTGTAAGCCGTTATAGCCGTTTTTGTTATGCCGAATACGCTTATTAGATAGCGCAAATATTTACAACCGAATCTAATGTTTGTTTGCGCGTCAAATAAATCGTAATTAGTTTCGTTTAGCATTTTGGCAACGTACGCGCCCGTTTCGTCGGTTAATTGCATCAAGCCTTTAGCTCCTTTAGGACTGACGGCGTCTGAAATAAAAGAACTTTCCGTTTTTATTATTGCAAAAATAAGAGCCGCGTTTAAGTTGAATTCTTCAGCCGAACTTAAAACGTAATCGCGATAAGTTAAAGGGTAACGGCGTTTAAGTATTGCGAATCCGAATATCGGCGTTGCGGTTAAAAAAATGATAAATGCAAGCGTAGCAGTTAAAATTTGAGATTTACTTTTATTGCCGAGTGTTTTTTTCTTATCCATAATAAATAATATGCGCTAGATGTCGGAGAATAAGCAAAATACGGTTATTCTTTTATTAAAAAACAAAATATCAAAATCGGCTTTACTCTTTTCGTTATATATTATAAGTGAAAAAAATATAATAGTTTTATGAAGCTTTCTGAAATAAAACGGGGCAAAAAGGTTACCGTACTATCTATGGATATGAATAAAATCGCTGCCGAAAGGCTTGGCAAAATGGGTTTAACAAATGGCTCGGAAGTTACCGTTATAAGGCAAGCGCCCTTTAACGGACCGATTGAAATAAAAGTTCGCGGTTTTTACGTTGCGATAAGAAAAAATCAAGCCGAACAAATAACGGTAAAATATTAACGATATAAAAGAGGGGATAAGCTTAGTTATGAATATATGTTTTATAGGAAATCCCAATTGCGGCAAAACCACGCTTTTTAATTATCTTACCGGAACATACCAAAAGGTTGGCAATTGGTCCGGCGTTACGACGGAAGCCAAAACGGGAAAACTTAAAGAAAATCATAATATTGCTATTACAGATTTACCGGGGATATACACGTTGTCGGCGCGTTCTTCCGACGAGCTTGCCGTAACAGAATATCTAAAAAACTCATCGCCGAACGTAATTATAAACGTGCTTGACGGAACTAATTTAGAACGAAATTTATTTTTGACGTGTGAAATCATTTCTCTAAAAATCCCCGTAGTTATAGCAGTTAACTATGCCGACGTATTAGAAAAAAACAAAATAACGCTTAACGAAAAAGCGTTATCAAAAGCGTTCGGCGGCGTTCCCGTTGTGAAAATATCGGCGATTAAAGGAAAAAATATAGATAAGCTTATGGCGGAAGTAAAAAACGCGTCTTTGCCTCAAATAGAGCAAAAGTTGACTTCGGCAGAAGATATTTACGATTATATCGAAAATAAAATAGGTCAAATAACAGAGCGTAAAACTACCGTTGCAGAAAGATTTACGTTAAAAGCGGATAAATTGCTTACAAGCGGAGTTACGGGTATTCCGATTTTTATCGCGCTAATGACTATCGTATATTTTACGTCAATAAAAATCGGTTTGTTCTTTGGCGGATTTATCGAGGATTTTTTTATAAATATAGGAAACAAAACGGGCTTGTCTTTATCGGGTATCGGCGCTCCGCAATGGTTTTGCGAATTAATTAAAGAGGGCGTTTTCGGAGGTTTAGCGACGTCGCTTTCTTTCTTGCCGCAAATTCTTATATTGTTTTTTTTAACCGCGCTGTTAGAAGAAAGCGGATATATGGCGCGCGTGGCGTTTTTGTTTGACGGATTGTTTTATAAGTATGGTTTAAGCGGAAAATCGGTTATATCTTTTGCGGTGTCTTGCGGGTGTAGCGTAGGGGGTATAACGGCAACGAGAACTATAGAAAGCGAGATGGAAAGAAAAACAACCGTAATTCTTGCGCCGTTTATGACGTGCGGGGCTAAGCTTGCCGTTTTCGGTTGGATTGCAAGCGTATTTTTCAATGGAAATCCCTTCGTTGCCGTATCTTTCTATTTTTTAAGCGTTTTAAGCGTTGTTGTCGGCGCTAAGATTCTTTATCTTTTTAATAAGCGGTATAAAGCGTTAAAAAGGGAAAGTTCTAACGATTGTTTTGTTTTAGAAATGCCTACGCTTAGAGTTCCGTCGCTAAAAAACGTTGTATCCGCGTTAAAAGAAAAAGCGATCGATTTTATCGTTAAAGCTGGTTCGGTTATATTTTTCGTATCGGTTTTTATGTGGTTTCTAAAAAGCTTCGGGCTAAACGGATATAATCCTAAAAACTTTGAAAATACCTTTTTGTATTATATAGGCAATTTAATAAAATATCCGTTTTATCCGTTAGGCTTCGGCAATGCGCGAGCCTCGGTTGCTCTTCTTAGCGGATTATTCGCAAAAGAGGGTGTTATAGAGGCTTTAACCGTTGTATGCGCAAACGGAGAAGAGTTGGCTTCTTCTTTTAACGGGGCGTTTTCCGTTTATGCTTTTTCGGCGTTTGTTTTGTTAAGTCCGCCTTGTCTTGCGACGTTATCGGTTGCAAAGCGAGAATTAAACGGTAAAAAAGATTTTATTTTTATGCTTGTGTTTCAAACTGTTTTTGCGTATATCGTTGCGTTTGCGATAAATTTTACGGGTATGCTAATAAACGGCTCTTTAAACTTGATTTTTATCGGGGCGTTTGCTATAATAATATTAATACCGCTTGTTGTCGGGGTGTTTAGCCTTTTCGGCGGCTGCGGTGATTGCTTAAAAAAAGGGAGTTGTAAAAAATGTCCGAAGGGAAAACACAATACGATTATATGAGAGAAGCCGATCGAACGGAAGAAGACGCATATTTTCCGGAGGAGATAATGCCTAAAAAAACGCAAAGAGAAGAATACTTTGAGTTTTATGACGATATAAAAACCTCTATAAAAGAGGATTGGTAAATGATAAGCGCTTAAAATGATATTGATTAACGGGAGAAAAATATGAACGCAATTGACGGAATAACGCTTGCCGTGATATTGATAACCGCCGTGATAGGGGCGATTTCGGGTTTCGGAAGAGGGCTTAGAATATTTTCGCACGGGTGGATAGGGAGAATAATATCCGTAATCATTTGTTATTTTATTTTCGGACTTGTGCTTAAAATTCCTTTTATAGAAGAACTTATGGCAAAATTCGTCGCTTTGTTAGACGAAAGCAAGTGGTATCTTAAAATCTTAAAATATATCAGAATAGATTTGATTGCGTTTGCGGTGGCGTTGTTTTTTGCCGTGCAACTTGTAAAAAAACTGTTGCTTTCGATTATAGAAAGTATTTTTGAAATAAACAATCCCGTTATGCGCGTTATAAATAAACTGTTAGGCGTGGTTATATACATATTTATATTGTTGATTATCGCGCTTATCGTTTTTCAAATAGCTTATTATATAAGCGGAGAGAGCGGCGTTATCTACGAAAAAATTCAGGGCAGCCTTTTCGGATTAGATAAGCTTTACGCGGATAATCCGCTAAACTCGGTTATAGAAAGCATAAAAAGCGCATTCGTCGCTAGCGAATAAATTTGCGTCTATTTAAAAACTTTTAAAAATTTTTAAAAAACTTTTAAAATCATTTGCTAAATATAACCGTTTGTGATAGAATATCACAGATGACTTGAGAGGAGATATTTATGACGAGTTTGAATCGTAAAACAATTCATATGCAAACGATAAAACAGCCGTCTTATTCTCGTTTTTTCCTTTCTTGCAAGCAGTATTTAAAAAATTCGTTTTTCAGAGAGAAGTTCTTTTAAGAACTTCTTTTTTTTGTTTACGTAAAGAAAAAAATTTATATATAAATCGGAGGTTACTTATGAACAAAAACGGTTTGATTTATGACGTCAAACAAAAACCGCCTTTTGGCAAGAACTTGGTTTTCGCTTTCCAGCAAATGATAGCGATAATGGCGGCAACATTGCTTGTTCCGATTATCGTCAGCATGACCGGCTTGAAATGCGATCCGGCTGCGGCGTTATTCGGCGCGGGTGCGGGGTCTATCGTGTATTTGCTTTTCACTAAATTCAAAAGCCCTGTATTCCTCGGTTCGTCTTTTACGTTCCTCGGTGCGCTTAGCGCTGCGGCTACGCAAAACTACGGCTATTGGGGGCTTATAATCGGCGTTGCCTTTGCAGGTCTTGTTTACGTGGTGATTGCCGCAATAATCAAGCTTGTCGGTTCTGCTTGGATTAAAAAGCTTCTTCCTCACGTGGTAATCGGTCCGGTTCTTGCAATTATCGGTCTTTCTCTTTCGGGAACGGCAGGCGATTGGATGATGCATAACGGCGGTTCTGATTATAACCTTTGGTACATAGTAGTTGGTTTGTTTACCTTTGTCGCAATCGTAGTTGCGTCTGTAAAGGGTGGCAAAAACATAAAGCTTATTCCGTTTATCGTCGGTATCGGCGCAGGTCTTGTTTTCGCTATTATTTTAACCGCTATAGGTTATTTAGGCGATAGCGACTTCTTGGTTAAAATGAGAATAGTTGATTTCACTCCTATCGTAGACTGCTTTAAACCGATAAGATTCCAAAGCTTCTTCGATTATCCTAAATTTACCTTCTTAGAGGCAATAAAAACTAACGGAACGTATACTTTAGACGGCGCTGCAATCGGAAACCTTGCTTTGTTATTCGTTCCTATCGCGGTTGTTGAACTTGCTCAACACATTTCCGATCACGAAAACCTCTCTAACATAGTAGGCAGCGAACTTTTAGAAGATCCCGGTCTTCATAGAACGCTTTTAGGCGACGGCGTAGGTTCTATGGTCGGCGCGTTCTTCGGCGGTTGCGCTAACACCACTTACGGTGAATCGATAAGCTGCGTTGCGCTTTCTAAAAACGGATCTACCTATACCATTCTTTGGACGGGTATTATGTGTATGGTTGTCGCTTGCATATCTCCTTTCGTAGCGATAATCAATATGCTTCCTAAATGCGTAATGGGCGGCGCTTGTATCGCAATGTACGGTTTCATCTCCGTTAGCGGACTTCAAATGCTTAAAGACGTTGACCTTTCCGATAACAGAAATCTCTATCCCGTTGCGGCGATATTGGTTCTCGGTATCGGCGGCGTAACGTTAGATTTCGGCAAAAACGCAATTACGGGCGGTCCGCTCTTCCAGCTTACTTCTCTTGCGGTTGCAATGATTGTCGGTATCGTTGTAAACTTCATTACTCATAGCGGTAAAGATAAGGTTGAAAACGGAAACATTCAAGAAGAAGTTCCCGAAATCAAGCTCGAAGGCGAAGATAAATAACACTTAGTCGATAGCATAATTAGAAAAGATATTCGCCGCCGAAAATCGATTTGTCGATTTGCTGCGGCGATATTTTATAAAAGCAAAAGCTTTTTAGTAAATTTAATGGCTTTGCAAAAAATAAACAAAAAGAGGTATTTATATGGAAGGATATATGAAAAACGTCACTATACTTAAACATCCGCTTATTTCTCATAAAATAACGCACCTTTGCGACGTGACAACAAACACTAAAGAATTTAGAGAAATCGTTTCCGAAATAGCTATGCTTATGGGGTACGAGGCATTCAGAGATCTTCCTACCGAAGATATTGAAATTCAAGCTCCGCTTTCTAAATTTAAATCTCCCGTTATAAACGAACCTATCGCGATAGTTCCTATTTTAAGAGCGGGCTTGGGTATGGTTGACGGGCTTACCGCGCTTTTTCCCACGGCAAAAATAGGGCATATCGGTTTATATCGTGACGAGGAAACGTTAGAACCGCACGAATATTATTGTAAGCTTCCTAAAGATTGCATTGACGGAACGTGCATAGTTGTCGATCCGGCGCTTGCAACGGGCGGTTCGGCAAAAGCGGCTATCGATTTTATAAAAGAAAGAGGGTATAAAAAAATAAAACTTTTATCTCTTATCGCCGCACCAGAAGGGGTAAAAAAGGTTGCCGAGGCGCATCCCGACGTACAACTTTTCGTGGCGCATTATGCAAATGCTCCGCTTAACGAACACGGATATATCGTTACGGCGTTCGGTGACGCCGGCGACAGAATTTTCGGCACGAAATAATATAAAACAGCCGAAGGCTTTTTATGCCTTCGGCTGCAAACGTAAAATCGTAATATAATCAAATATCGTTTTCGGTTAAAATCTCAAAACCTTCTTCGGTGAGCATTTCTACGGTTACGCCGTTGCCTTGCTTTTTTGCGCCGCTAAACGTTCCGTCGTAAATAATTCCCTTTCCGCAAGAAGGGCTGTTTGCTTTCAATATGCAATAATCAACGTTGTTGGCTTTTGCGATTTGTACGGCAAGCTTTGCGCCTCTAAAATATTCTTCCGTAACGTCTACGCCGATATCGGATATAACTTTATCGTCTATTCTTTCGGCAGGGTGGCGAGGGGTTGATAGTCCGCCGAGCTGCTCGGGGCAAACGGGAATCAAAATATTGTTTTTGCCGAGTTCGGCTATTTTTTCGTTATAACAAGAATCCCCTTTATAGCGGCAGTTGTTTCCGAATAGGCAAGCGCTTACGAGTATTTTTTTCATTGCAGTATTCCTTTAAGTTTATTGTATAAATGATTTTTTGATTTTATTCGATTATAGCATAACGGCTTATAAAAGTCAACGATAAATCGGTTAGCCACCGTTGCAATAAGTTGACTTAAAACATAAAAACAACAGGAGAATAATATTATGAAAGAATTTGCAAACGTTCACATTTTAGATCATCCGCTTATAAGACATAAAATCGCTATTATAAGGGATAAAAACACTTGCACCAAACAGTTCAGAGAGATTATAAGCGAAATCGCAACGCTTATGGCGTACGAAAGTTTTAAAGACGTTCCTACGCAAAATATAGAGGTTGAAACGCCGCTTGAAAGGGTAGAACAAACGGTGGTTAAAGAAAATTCTATCGCGATAGTTCCCATTTTGAGAGCGGGATTAGGTATGGTTGACGGAATTTTATCCCTTTTCCCCGCGGCAAAGGTCGGTCATATCGGTCTATACAGAAACGAAGAAACTCTCGAACCGCAAGAATATTATTGCAAATTGCCCGTAGGGATAGAAGATAAAGTGGTTATGGTTGTCGATCCGATGCTTGCAACGGGCGGCAGCGCGTGCGACGCGATAAAGATGCTTAAAAAACGCGGCTGCAAAAATATTAAACTTATGTCTATAATCGGCGCGCCCGAAGGTGTTGAAAAGGTTGCCGAAGCGCATCCCGACGTAGAGGTTTACGTTTCTACCTTAGATAGATGTTTGAACCAAAACGGATACATTCTCCCCGGTCTCGGCGACGCGGGCGACAGAATTTTCGGTACGAAATAATTTTTTATCCTATTTTTGAGTTGGTTATAAAATTAAAAAAAACGCAAACTTCACTTTTGAAGTTTGCGGTTTTTTATCGTACTTTTACGTGAATTTTTACGCAACGAAAAATAATAACAAAATGTAATAAATTATCACATTTTACACGAACTAAATTTACAT
>CAZXOQ010000062.1:0-7519 GCA_964642415.1 uncultured Christensenella sp.
AATTAGAAGAGAAGAGGTAATTCGTTCTTTTGAAAAACTTGCGGAATACGCAACCGAAAACAGCGTTTCCGCCGTTATAATAGCCGGCGATATGTTTGACGGAAAAAAAGTTTCCGCCAAAACGCGCGGGCGCGTTATCGCTGCGATAAAAAACAACCCGTCGGTTGATTTTTTGTATCTTACGGGCAATCACGACGAAACTGACGCTTTTGCCGATTCCGAGCGCCCTGAAAATTTGAAAAATTTTAACGACTGTTGGACTTCTTTTCGTTACGGAAACGTAGTTATTACGGGCGCGACTTTTGACGACGGCAACGCTTCTTTTTTATACGGGAATTTAAGTTTAAACGAAAAAGATATCAATATAGTTGTTTTACACGGGCAAATAGCCGGTTATACAACCGATGATAAGGCAGAGATTATAAGTTTGCCTCTTTTAAAAGACAAAAATATCGATTATTTAGCGCTTGGGCATATACATTCTTATGCCGAGGGCAAGCTTGACGAGCGCGGCGTTTACGCTTATAGCGGTTGCCTTGACGGTAGGGGCTTTGACGAAACGGGCGAAAAGGGTTTTGTTTTGATTGAAACGGAAGACTCTTCGATTACCTGTTCTTTCGTAAACTTTTCTTCGCGCATATTTTGCGAAGAAGAGCTTTCCGTCGACGGTATGGAAAATTGGTATACGTTCCGCGAAGAAGCTCTGAAGCTTTTATCAAAAAAACGTTCTAACGATTGCGCGCTAAAAGTTGTGCTTAAAGGTTCGCGCAAAACCGATTGCGAAATAGACGTCGAAGGGTTTGCTTCCCGTTTGAACGAGATTTTCTTTTTTGCTAAAGTATATGATAAAACCTCGCTTGTCGTGTCCGACGCCGATTATGCAAACGATAAATCGGTTAGGGGTGAATTCGTTCGTTCCGTATGGCAAAGCGATTTATCGGAAGAAAAGAAAACCGCCGTTATAATGCTCGGCTTAAACGCACTGAAAGGGGAAGACGTAAGATGAAGCTTTTGAAATGCAAAATAAAGGCGTTCGGCAAACTTAAAGATTTCGAGTATGATTTTTCCGACGGGTTAAATACCATAAAAGAAGATAACGGCTGGGGCAAAAGCACACTCGGCGTTTTTATCAAAGCTATGTTTTACGGTCTTGACGAGGGTAAAAGGTCTATTGCCGAAAACGAACGTATAAAGTATAAACCGTGGAATTCCACCGAGCGTTTCGGCGGCAGTATAGAGTTCGCTTGGGGCGAGGCTGTTTTTAGGTTAGAACGCTTTTTCGGCAATAAAAAATCGGATGACGGCGTCAGACTTTTTGACGTTAATACCGGCAAAGAGTATTCTGATACCGAAAATTTAGGTAACAGAATTTTTCAGATAGACGAAGAAGGTTTTATTTCAACCGTTTTTATGTCGCAAAAAGACTTCGAGGCAAAAAGCAACACTAGTTTGACGGCGAAGTTTAACGCCGTAAACGAAATTCAAGATAGCGCGCTGTTCGATAAGGCGATTGAAAAATTAGAGGCTAAGGCAAAAAGCTATAAATACAGCGGCGGGCGCGGCATTATCCCCGAGCTTAGGGCGGAAGCGTTTGCTTTAGATGATAAAATACGCAAGGCGCAACGTGCCGAAAGAGAAGCCGAAGAGCTTAAATCTTCAGTGAAAACGTTAGAATCCGAAACGGAAAAGCTTAAAGCTTCGTGCGATATTTTGGTTGAAAAAATCAAAGAATCGGGCAAAAACGAGGCTTTAAGAATAAAAAAAGCAAGTTACTTAAGACTTGCCGAAGAACGCAAATCGCTTGAAGAAAAGAAAAAACGCGCGGAATTTAAGCTTAACGGTAAAACGGTTGACGATAAATTGATTGATAACTTAACCGAATGCGTTGACGAACTGTCGCGCAATAAAGAACGCGCAAATTTCTTAAAAGAAGATATCACTTCTATGCGAAACGATAAAAACGCGCAACTTAAAAAGAGTAAGAGCAAAGCTGCCGTTGCGCTTGTTATTCTTTTTGCCGTAGCCGTTGTTTTAGGCACGGTTTTTACCATTGTTAAGGTTAGCGCGGCGGCGATAATTTCGTTTGTTTTAGGCGCGGTTTTCGCGGTTGCGGCGGTTTTGGCTTTCGCGCTGACGGGTAAGCCAAAGCATAGCGGCGAAAACGAGTTACTTGCCAAAAAAGAAAAAGAATTGGCAGAATATTCCGAGATTGTCGTTAGATACGAAAACACGATTAACGGTATTTTATCCGGTTTTTGCGTTGAAAAAAGCAATTACCGTCAAGCCGTTGCCGAAATAAAAAGCGTTCGCGATGAATACGTTAGCGCTTGCGAGCGGCTTACGCGCGTAGAGGGCGAAATAAAAGATTTGTCTTTTGAAGAGCGGTTGATTGGCTTAGAACTTCCGATTTCTAATGCCGAAGAACTTAAATCTCGGCTTAACGCCACGCAAGAAAGCTATAAACGCAACGCACAGCGTTTGGCTGCGGCGAAAGCCGATATCCGTTCGTACGAAGCGGAGGCGGACGCTCTTTACGATTACGAAAATAAAAAGAACGAAATTTCAGAAAAAATCAAAAAATGCGAATACGAAGCTGAAATAACCAAAACCACTTTAGAATTTTTGCGCGCGGCTGACGAAAAACTTAAAATCAAATACCGCTCTCCGCTTAAAGAACGCTTAAATAATTATCTTTTGTATATAGACGGAAAGGTTTCTGCCGATATAAATACCGATCTGAAAATCACGGTAGACGAAGACGCTTTCAGCCGAGAAACCGACTATTACAGCAAGGGGTATAGAAATTTATTTGAGATTTGCAAGAGATTTGCGCTAACCGACGTATTGTTTACCGCGGAAAAACCCTTCGTCGTTTTAGACGATCCGTTTTGCAATTTAGACGACGTTAAGTTATCGCAAGCCCTTTCGCTAGTGAAAAAACTATCGCAAAACTATCAAATAATATACCTTGTGTGCCACGAGTCTAGAAAGGCGTGATAAAAGTGAAAAAAAGAAAACTGAATTTTGAAATTATCCCCGACGGGTGCTGGTATTATAATTTGAGAAGTATTCTCTCTCGCGAGCAGTGGGATTTTATAAAGAAAGACGCTAAAAGCAGGGCTTTAGGCAAATGTTCTGTATGCGGCAAAAAAACAAACGCCTTAGACGCGCACGAACAATGGAGTTACGACGAAAAAAAAGGCGTTCAAAAATTAGAAAACGTGATTGCCGTTTGTCGCGATTGTCACGCGGCTATGCATATAAACAGAACGTGGCTTAAAGGCGATCACGAAAAAGCCGAAGATTACTATATGAAAGTGAACGGCTGTACTTATGCGGAAATGCGCGCCGATATGGGCGAAGCAAACCGCGTTCAACAAAAACTGAACGGTGTTTCCGAATGGAAAACCGATATTTCTTGGCTTAAAAGATTTATAGAGGAAGACAAAGATGATAATTGATGCGCATACGCATATTTATCCGGCTAAAATAGCCGAAAAAGCAACACGCGCGATTGGCGATTTTTACGATATAAAAATGGAAATGCCCTCGGGTACTTCGGATAGATTGATCGAAGAAGGTTCGGCTGCGGGAATATCTCGATATATAGTTTGCTCGGTCGCAACGAAAGCCGCTCAGGTTAAACCCATAAACGATTTTATCATATCCGAAACGGCAAAACACCCTAATGAGTTTATAGGGTTTATGACCTTGCACGAGGATTTGTCCGAATCGGAAATAGAAGAAGAAATAAACCGCTGTATCGCCGCGGGGATAAGGGGAATAAAGCTTCACCCCGATTTTCAAAAATTCAATGCGGACGGTAACAATGCGCAAAAAATTTACGAGGCAGCCGAAGATCGTCTTCCCGTGCTTTTTCATGCGGGGGACGACAGATTCGATTTTTCCGCTCCGCAGCGCGTTGCCGCTATGGCTAGAGTGCATAAAAAAACTCGGTTTATAGCCGCGCATTTCGGCGGTTATCGCCGTTGGAATGATACCGACGCGTATAAAGGGCTAGATAACGTTTTTTTCGATACTAGCTCGTCGCTTCCGTTTATCGGAGAAATCGAAGCGAAAAAACTTATAGATAAATTCGGTGCGGAACGCTTTTTCTTCGGAACGGATTTCCCTATGTGGGACGCTAAAGAAGAATTAAAGAGGTTTATGAAAATTCCGCTAACCGATAGAGAGCGAGAGGATATTTTATTTAAAAACATATCGCGTTTTTTAAGTTTATAATCGGAAATAATAAAGATATCATAAGAACTAAAACGAAAGGAAAAGGAACGCTAAAATTCAGCGTTCCTTTTCCTTTCGTTTATCAGACGTTCGCCTAACACCTAACGTTTTTTTATTTATTTTATTTAACTTTAATCGTGTAAACAAGCGGGGTATTTACGTCGAATCGGTCTATGCGGATTCTGACGCTTCCGCTGCCGTCGTCAGTGTATTTAAATGAAAAATCTTTTTTGCCGTTAATTTCTTCTTTGATAAGGTGTTTTTCGTTGCCTATCGTTATTTCCGTTCTCAATTCGTTTGTTGCAGAGCCTAACGTTACGATTATTTCGTTTTCCGCCTTATTTTTAAGCTTAAGTTTATAAGAGAACCAACCATGCGCGTTAATAAGACTCCACTTTGCGCCTGCAAGGTTGCCGGGAATTCTGCAAATCTCTCCGTTTACCGTCATCGTATCGCTGAAATTGACTTCTTTTTGTAATTCGTGCCCCTCTAACGCGCTGCCGCAAACAACGTAGTCTATAAGGTTTTCTTTGCCGATTTTTTCGTAAGCCGCTTTTTCTACGGTAAACGTTTCTTTAAGCGACGAAGCAAAGTCGGAATTTTTATTAGAACTTTGAATTATTGCGTAATTATAGTATTGCGAACCTAGTTCTTTCATACCGGCTTCGTTTATCGCTTTTATTTCTTCGATATATTTATTTAATTCTTCTTCGTAAAGCCCGTCGCTAGTTTCAAATGCTTTTGTATAACAGTAAATGGCGTAGGCAAGCGCTCTCCATATTTTTGCTACGAAGTTAAGATTTTTGAACTTAACCAACAGTTTTTCAAATTCCGCGTCGTCGGTTTTTCCGCGTAACTTTTCTACGTCGGATAAAAGCTCCGCAGCTTCGTTTGAGGCTTCGTCTTTCTCTCTTAAAAGGTCGTTAACGCCGCCTCTTTTCCACCCGACGGGAATAAACCATTCGTCTGAAGCGATTTTCATATTCTCGCGCATAATTTCAAACCAAAAATGGTTTTTGCAGTGGTTTACGTCGGGGAAGTAGCTGCCTTGCGTAAAATAGTAACCGTTAAGATAAAAAATCTTTTTTTGGTTTTCTTCGGTTTTTTCCATTATGCGGCGAACTTCGTTTGCGACCGCGCCGTATTTTTCTTCAAAAAACCGTTGCGTTTCGCTTTCTACGTCAAGGTTATTGACCAACGCGTGCATTATTACAAGGTTAACTTCGTTAACGCTACCGAAAGGGTGTTGATAGTTTCTGTCGATTCTGTTTACAAAACCTTGATGATTATATTGATTGCAATAATCGAATTTATGCTCGATATGTTCTTTAAACATAATCGGCAATCTGCCTTTTCCGAAATATTCTCCGAAGATATCCGTTTCGATTATATACGGGTTGTGTTTGATTTCATTAAAAAAATCATTGTCCGGTAACGAAAGCGACCAATCGAACTTAGTCCACTTGTCCATAATAACCATATCGGGTGAAGTTTCTTCAAAGGCGTCAAGCATCATGCTTTGATCTTCCGCAAGAGATGCGAACGGTCTTACAATAAGCTCCTTGCCGAGCGAAGCGCACGTATCGTAAAGCGTTTTAGTGACTAATTTCACTCTGTCTTTTTTATTCAGTTTTTGGTTTTTAAGTTTTAAAATAGGGACTTTCGTTTCGTGAAGAGTCAAAATAATTCCGTCCATTTTAGGATAGGTTGCAAAAAAATCTTTGATTTTGTTTTCTAAATAATCTTTAACTAACGGATGAGATAGCTCTATATCTCCGTTTTTATTTAAAACTTCCGGATAAACTTTGCCGAAATCGGACGGAAGGGCTAGTTCGTGGTGCCACATATAAGTTTTTACGCCCACGGCGCTAGCTTTTTGGCAGGCTTCGTTTACGACCTTTTCACACATTTTAACGTATTCCGCGTCTTTTTCGCCATTAAAGCGCGCGTACTTTACGTAGTTTGTCATTCCGTCGATATTGCCCTTTACGGGATCGTGGATAGGACCGGTTATTTGAATGTGATTGTAATTGTTTTTTATCGCGTAATCAACGCAAAACAAAAGGTAATTTCTTTCAACTTCGTCGGGGTTAACGACGGAAATCCCTCTTACGGGTTTAAGCTTTTTATTATCAGAGATAGCTGTTTGCATACGGTAAACGCTCCTTTAGTTTATGCTTTAATTTTAGCACTTTTTACCGTTAAAAGCTATATGATATAGTAAATAATGGGGCAAAAATTACATAAATAGTAAAATAATTTTCTATTTGGTTTTTCGATAATTAAAGGGGGATAGTCCGGTTTCTTTTTTGAAAGAAAGCCCGAAATAGTTTGCCGAAGAAAACCCGCACGTTTGGGAAATTTCTTCTATTGAAGCGTTAGAATAAATCAAAAGTTCTTTCGCTTTGTTTATTTTAAGCCCCGAAATATATTTCATAACCGAGCAGTGCATAACGTCTTTAAATTGCTTGCAAAGCGTAACCTTAGACAGGTAAAATTCTTTGCAAATGTCTTTAAGAGAAATGCCACTGTCAAAATTTTGGTTTATATAATAAATTATCTTAAGAATTTCAGACGAGCTGGCTTTAGAAGACAGCGTTTCGCTTGCGATACCCACGGGTTTTACCGATTGGCGGCTTAGCAGCAAAAGAACAGTTTTGCATAAGGCAAGCATTTTATCTCGCTTATCGGGGAAGGCTTTGGTTTGCAAGGCAGCGCCCTCTTTAAGCAGCCCCGTTATCATTGCGGAACGCTCTCCGCTTATATCTATCGCAGGGTGTTTTGAAATTTCTTTCAAAAAACTTTTTTCCGACGCGGAAAGCAATTCCGCGGATACGTTAAGGTTTATTCTGCGATAAGGTCCGCCGGCTGTTTTGTGCATCGAATAGGGCGGAACGGCAACCAGCGTGTTTTTCGGTACGACAAACATCTTGTTATCTATAAAAAACTCGCGTTCGCCCTCTAGCAAAAAATACAGTTCGTAATAATCGTGACTGTGAGGTTTATTCATTTCGTGGTTTACCGTTCTTTCGCCTTCTTCTATTTCAAGAAAATACATAAAACGCTTGCTCCTTTACTAAATATGTAATTCACTGATTATTTTATACGATTTTATATTGAAAATCAACTAATCTTGTGATAAAATATAAATAAATTAAAAAAAACCGTCAACGCGGTTTATAAGAAGGTGTTTTTATGGTAAAAGTGGTTCAATTCGGTGAAGGCAATTTTTTACGCACGTTCGTTGATCTTTATTTCGACACGCTTAATAAAGAGG
>CAZXOQ010000063.1:0-7418 GCA_964642415.1 uncultured Christensenella sp.
ATTATAAACTTAAAACGTGCGCGATATCGTATAATTCTTTATCGAAGTTCTTTTTGGCTTTACCCAAATCTTCAAACGGAACGGTTATTATTTTGTTATTCCTTATACCGATAGCGCAACTGTCTTTATCGTTCTTTAATAAATCGACGGCTTTATAACCGAATCTTGCGGCAAGCAAACGGTCTTGCATATTGGGCGAACCGCCGCGCTGAATATAACCGAAGTTAGTAACCTTTACGCTTATACCGCTTTTTTCTTGAATATATGCGGCAATCTCGTCACGGTTGCCCGCTCCCTCTGCAAGAATTATCATATTAGAAGTTTTGCCGCGCAAATAGCTCTTTTTTATATTTTTTGCAATATCGTCTAAATCGAAGGGAATTTCCGGCACAAGAACGTATTCCGCACCGCCTGCCACGCCCGCGTAAAGCGCGATATCGCCGCAAGCTCTGCCCATAACCTCTAACAAGCAAACCCTGTCGTGAGAATGCATCGTATCTCTTAAATTGTTTATCGCCCACAAAACGGTGTTAACCGCCGTATCGAAACCTACGGTATAATCGGTATAAGCCAAATCGTTATCTATCGTGCCGGGTATGCCGATTACTTTTATTCCGAAATTTTCCGAAAGGTCTTTAGCACCGCGGAAAGTTCCGTCGCCCCCGATAACAATCAAGCCTTCGATTCCGTAAGCGGAAAGCGCGTCTGCGGCTTTACGTTGAACTTCTATATCCTTAAATTCGGGGCATCTTGCCGTTCTTAAAAAAGTGCCGCCTTTATGTATCATATCCGAAACGGATCTTGTACCTAAACGTGTTATTTCACCCTTAACCAAGCCTGCGTAGCCCCTTTCGACTCCGTAGATATCCATATTCATATTAAGCGCGGAACGCACGACCGCTCTTATGCAGGCGTTCATTCCGGGAGCGTCGCCCCCGCTAGTTAAAACCGCGATCTTATCCATAATTATTCACCTACCTCGCGCAATTATATCATATCTTTAACGATTTATAAAAATCTATTTTTGCTTTACCGTTATAAAAATTTTCAAATAATATTTTACCATATAACGAATGAAAAGACAAAACTTTTTTAGCCGTTTACGATTTTTTCTTAAAGAAAAACATATCTTTTTCGTTAACGATTCCCTTAAGCTCCGCTATAAGCGCCTCGCATCGTCTTACGGAACAGCGCGCATTATATTTTTTTCCGTTTATCGCCACGATAACGGGAATGTTGCCGGGGTAATTTTCGGCGATATCGAGTACGGCGTCTAAACTCTTTTCGGAATCGGGCAAAATAATGCCTAGGTATTCGGTTTCAGGCGGCAGCTCTTCTTTCTTTTCTACGTCAACGTCTATCGGCGCAATCTTCTCTACGTTAACGGAAACTTCGTTTCCCTTTATGTGAAGTTTGCCCGTTATTTCGACTAGCGCGTCGGTCACGGCAAAGTCTTTTGCCATTGCATACGTCCTCGGAAAAAGCGTACATTCTATCGCGCCGTACATATCTTCTACCGTAACGAAACACATATACGAACCGCTTTTTGTCATAATCTTTTCAGCCGAAACGATTATTCCGCCAAACTTAACGTAATCGCCTTCGTGTATATCGTTATACGTGCGAACGATTTCTTCGCCGGACTCGTCGTCTTCGGCAACGGTTTCTTCGTAATCGTCTAGCTTGCTTGTAGAAAAACTGTATTTTGAGAACATATCGCCGTAATCGGATAAAGGATGACCGGTCAAATAAATTCCGCAAACCTCTTTTTCTTTAAGCAATTTCTCTTTTGAATTAAATTCCGCTATATCGGGATAGCTTATAAAAGGAACGTCGTCATCTTTAAGCAACGTATCGAATAAAGAAATTTGCGCTTGATTTTTGCTTTTGTTTCTAGCGATAACCGTATCTAAAAACGCCGAATATACGTCTATAAGCTGAGAACGGAATTTACCGAAACAATCGAACGCGCCCGCGTATATAAGGTTTTCAATCATTCGCTTGTTCATATTAAATTGCGCGCAACGCGTGATAAAATCTTCAAAAGAAGAAAACGCGCCGTTTTGCTTTCTTTCGTCGGTGATTTGCTGAATTATGCCTATACCGATATTTTTTATCGCACCTAATCCGTAACGAATTTTACCGTTTCTTACAGAGAACATAGCTTCGGATTCGTTTATATCCGGCGGCAAAACGGAAAGCCCCTCTGCCTTAGCGTAAGTGGTATATTGCCTTATATCGGTTATGTTGGATATTCTGTTGTTAAGGAATGCCGTTAAAAATTCCGGTTCGTAATAGGTTTTTAAATACGCCGTTTGATAGGTAACCAACGAATAAGCCGCCGCGTGCGATTTATTGAACGCGTATTTTGCAAAGTCTTTCATTTGCGACCAAATCTCTTTTGCAACCTCTTCGGAAACGCCGCGTTTTAAGCACCCGTCAATCGCTTGAGAAACCTTCCCGTGGGAATCGGACGTTTCACCTTTACCGTGAATGAAAACCACCTCTTCTTTTTCCATCTCGGCGACTTTCTTTTTGCCCATCATACGGCGAACCATATCAGCTTGTCCTAACGTATAACCGGCAAGAGATTGAACTATCTTCATAACCTGTTCTTGATACACTATACACCCGTACGTTTGCTCTAAAATCGGCTTTAAAAGCGGATGTAAAAAGGTGACTTTTTCCGGATTATGCTTATTTTCGACAAACTTAGGAATAGCGTCCATAGGTCCGGGGCGGTATAGCGAAACTGCCGCGACTATATCTTCTAAACAAGTAGGTTTAAGTTCTTTTAAGAACTTTTTAAAACCTGCCGATTCAAGTTGGAATATCGCGTCGGTATTGCCGCTCGATATAAGCTCGTAAACCTTGGGATCGTCGTAAGTGCAATCGTCGAAATTTATTTCTACGCCGTGATTTTCTTTTACGTAATCTATGCAGTTTTTGATATCGGATAAGTTTCTAAGCCCTAAAAAGTCCATCTTTAAAAAGCCTAAATGCTCTAACTCTACGCCGGTATATTGACTGGTTATATCGTCGCCGTTTCTTGCGAGAGGCATATGCTTATCTAAAATATCGTGACCGATTATAACGCCGCAAGCGTGCGTGCTGCTTTGACGGGGGGTATCCTCTAAACGCATTGCGATATCCGCAACCTGCTTTATTTCGGGACTGGAATTATATAAATCCACAAGTTCGTTCACGGCAAAATGCTCGGTAGTCAACCCGTCTTTCGCTTCTTTTGCGGAGGGTTTGTAAAACCCGAATACTTTTTGCAAGATATTTGGGCGCTTTATCTCTACTTCTTTGCCCATTTTGGTTTGCTTGGTAGGAATACTCTTAGTGATTTTATCGCAATCGGCATAAGAAACGCCCAACACTCTGCCAACGTCTTTTATCGCGTTTTTAGCAGCCATCGTTCCGAAAGTAACTATTTTGCAAACTCTGTTTTCGCCGTATTTTCCGCGAACGTATTCTATTACTTCTTGACGACGGCAATCTTCAAAGTCGACGTCAAAGTCGGGAGCGGAAACACGTTCCGCATTTAAGAAACGTTCAAAATACAAATCGTATTTAAGGGGATCTATGTTGGTTATGCCGATTAGATACGCAACGATAGAACCCGCGCCGCTGCCGCGCCCCGGTCCGACGGATATACCGCGTTCTCTTGCGGCGTTGATATAATCCCAAACGATAAGAAAGTATTCTACAAAGCCCTGTTTTTCTATAACGGCAAGTTCGCTTTCTATTCTGTCGCGAATTTCTTTGGTTTCTTCGCCGTATTTCTTTTTAACGCCTTTGTCTATAAGCTTTCTTATATATACGATAGGCGTATCTCCGTTATCGGGAACGTATCTCGGAAACATATAATGCCCGTAAGTAAATTCAAAATTACACTTATCGGCTATTTCGAGAGTGGTGGCAAGCGCTTCTTCTTCGCCGGGGAAAAGCTCCGCCATTTCTTCGTAACTTTTCAAATAATAGTCGTCCGAATTAAACTTCATTCTATCGGAATCGGTATAATTTTTGCCCGTTTGAACGCATAGCAAAACGTCGTGCGGGAATGCGTCGGCTTTGTCTACGTAGTGAACGTCGTTTGTAACGACAAGCTTTATCCCGTATTTTTTTGCGTACGTGCGGAGATAGCCGTTTACCTCTCTTTCTTCCGGTAGTCCGTGGTTTTGCATTTCAAGATAAAAATCTTCGCCGAAAACATCTTTAAACCACGTTATAAGCTCTTCGGCTTTATCGTAATTTCTATGCAAAATAGCTTGAGGAATATCCCCCGCGATACACGCAGAAAGACATATAAGCCCTTCGCTATGCTCTTTCAGCGTTTTTAAATCTATCCTCGGTTTATAATAATATCCGTCGCGAAAAGCTATCGCGTTAAGCGAAGCGATATTTTTATAACCTTGTTCGTTTTTAACCAACAAAACCAAGTGTCTGCGATCGCTTTCGTCAGAGTCTGCCGACTTACGCGATTTTACGGTTAAATCGTCGCATACGTAAAATTCCGTGCCGAATATAGGCTTTATGGTTTTTTCGCCTTTAGATTTTGCGTTTTTATTATAATCGCAGCACGCGTCGTAAAAGCTGACGGCTCCGTACATATTTCCGTGGTCGGTCATAGCTATCGCAGGCATACCTAAAGAAGCCGCTTTTTTGATTGCAAGCGGTATGGTTGCCAACCCGTCTAACAAGCTGTATTCCGTATGTAAATGCAAATGCACGAATTCTGGCATAATTCCCTCATAGTTCGTTTGCGATGCAAACGATTTTTCTCAATCTGTGATTCAAACAACTCTTGCTTACGCCCAACCTTTCGGCAAGCTCTTGCAAAGTGTTATCCGGATATAATTTTCTTATAGAAGCAACGTCGAACAGGTCTTTTTTTAAAAAAGACAATCCCTTGATTTTTTCTATCTTATTTATGGCTTCGATTTGTTTTGCCGAAGCTTCTACCTGCTTGTTTACGTTGCCGATATCGCAGTTAGCTTGCCTGTTAGAGTTATTGCTTAACTCTCTTTCTATCATTATATCCGTAAGCTTAAGCACTGCCACGGGCGCGGCTAGCAGCGCGATAAAATCTTTTATTTCTTCGGCGCTTTTTATATATAAAACAAAACTTTCTTTTCTTCTGGTAATTTTCGCAAAAACGCCGTAAGACCTAAGCTTTTCTGAAACGGAAAGCGCCGTGGTATAGTGCGAAAAAGTCATTTCTAAATGATAGTTTTGCGAGCGCGAACCGTTTGACGGAACGGTACAACCGCCGCAAGATACAAACAATCCCCTTAAAAAAGCTTTTATGCAGCAATCTCTTTCTTCGCAAACGGCAAACATATCGTAAGAAACGCTTATTTCGTCGTTATTTTTTTGTATAACGCCAAGCGTTTGCAAAGCGTCTAAAGCGCCTTCGCCGTATACGTTTATATAAAACTTTTCTTTTTTGTTAAGCTTGTCCTCGGAAAAATCGACCTCTCTAACCTCGTATTCGCACACGCTTTTTAAGTATTCTACGGCAAGATCCGCAACTTTTTCTCCGTCGGTTTTGAATTCTAATCCTAAATCGCCCTCTTTTTCGTACAGCGTACCAGAACCCCTTATAAGCCCCGAAAGAAACGCCTTGCGGCAATGAAAGTCTTTTAATCTTTTAGAAAGAATTTCTTCTTTTATAACAGCGCCTAGGTTCATGCTCCCGCTCTCCCTTTGAAGCGCGCAAACCTGAAATCGGGCAATCTTCCGTCAATATTCATAATGCGTTCAACGGGAAAGTTAACCCTTTTTACAAGCTCTTCTACTAGCGCGATTTCTCCGACGCGATCGGGCGAATGAGCGTCGGAATCTATAACGAATTTTACGTCCGTTTTCAACACCTCGTACAACTCGTCGTCGGATAGGTGCGTTTTTTTGGAATTAAGCTCTATATACGTACCGTAATCGGCGGCTACTTTAGCTACTTCCGCCGCGTCGGAATAACAACAAAAGTTTAAATGCGTTATAACGTCTATCGGGTTGTTTTTTATTACGTTTTTATACGTTTCCGTGTTGCACTTAACAAGCCGTTTAGAAACGTTTTTGATGTCGAACGTAGAATTAAAAAAGTTCGGAACGAATAAAGAAAAAAAACTTAGCGGTTTGTATTTGACAAACTTATGCACTCCGGCAAGAAAAATATCAAAATAATCAAAGCGTTCGGATTTTAAATCGACCGAGCCGTCTGTTCCGATTACGTTAGATTCTATACCAAGCAAAACGTTAACGCCCGTTTCTACCTTCGCCTCGTCGATAAGTTTTCTCATTTCCGGAAGTTTTCTGCCGCTAAGACCGAAAACCGGATGCGCAAACCCGTGATCGGATATTCCTATTTCTTTCAAACCGCGCTCTTTCGCCGCGAGAGCGTTATCCATAATGCTTCCCTTACCGTGAGAAAAAACCGTATGCGTATGATAATCGGCGGTTAACTTCATCTAAACTCCCCGACGTATTCGACCTCCTCTTTCAAAGTTACGCCGAACGCGTCTTTTACCCTGTTTTTTATATGTAATATCAATCTGTAAACGTCTTCCGCGGTTGCGGAAGAATTGGTTGTTATAAAATTAGCGTGTTTTTCGGATACGGTTGCCCCACCGACGGAAAATCCCTTTAACCCCGAATCTTCTATCAATTTGCCGGCAAAACGCCCGCGCGGATTCAAAAAAACCGAGCCGCAGCTTTTACCCGTTGGCTGAGTGTTTTTTCTTTTAGCCAAAAAATAGTCGCTACGTTCTTTAATTTCCGCTTTGCTTGCCTTTTTTAGACGAAAAGTTGCCGAAACGATTATTTCGGAATTTCTTTTAAAAACGCTTTTTCTGTATCCGAAAGCGCATTGTAAATTATCGCGCTTTTTAATTTTTCCGAATGATAAAGTATCGATTTCGTCTATCAAATCGGAAACGCTCACGCCGAACGCGCTCGCGTTTTGATACACCGCGCCGCCAACCGTTGCAGGTATACCCGAAAGGGCTTCTAATCCGCTGAAACAGTTATCGCGCGCAACGGCCGCAACGTGTGCTATAGGCGCTCCGCACATAGCGAACACCCCGTCTTTTTTCAAAAAAACGTCTTTCAGCATAACGGTAGAAATAATCAATCCGTCAAAACCGCTATCCGAAACAATAAGATTAGTTCCGTTGCCGATAACCTTATAGGGGATTTTACAGCGCTTAGCGGCGGAAATCGCCAGATTAAGAGCGTAAAGGCTTTTGGGCGAAGCAAAATATCGCGCCGAACCGCCCACGCCAAGCGAGTTGAGTTTTTTCATCGGTTGATCGAAAACGCAACGCAAATCGCAAATATTTTCAAGCTCGTCCGTAAGACTCATAACTCTCCTTATACTATTTTACTATAAATTTTTTTATTTTACAAGATTATAA
>CAZXOQ010000064.1:0-7327 GCA_964642415.1 uncultured Christensenella sp.
ATATAAAATCTATGCATTATGTCTCGCATAATTTCGATTAAAATTGTTATAAATTTATTAGTTTTTTAGCATATTGTTAACGGATATGCCGAAGCCTCTTGACGGATCGTTTACAAAAACGTGAGTTACCGCACCGACAAGTTTATTATTTTGAATTATGGGGCTTCCGCTCATTCCCTGAACTATTCCGCCGGTTGTTTTTAAGAGATTTTCATCGGTTACTTTTATTACGTAATTTTTTATACGTTCATCTTCGTCGCATTTTACAATTGAAATAGAATATTTTTTAGGTTCAAAACCCTCTATAGTCGTTAATATATAAGCATTGCCGGCTTTTGCCTCTCCCGTGGTTATTGTCGTTAATTTGCTTTTATCTATTTTATTAAGTTTGCCGTAAACGCCGTTTTCTGTATTTTTACTAATTATTCCCTTTTCAAATCCACGAACAAAAACACCTCTAAGTTCTCCGGGTTTGCCTCTTTCTCCTTTAACGAGCTCGTGATATTGCAATCGTAAATTTTTCCGTCTATAACGTTCAAAATATTTCCGTCGTCGTCTAATACGGGATGTCCTAGCGCGGCAAATTCATCGTTTTTTATATACGTTATTGTTCCGATTCCGTTTATTCCTTCTCTAATGAATACGCCAAGTCTTGGTTTTTTGTTTACGTCAAGCGCGGGTTTTACGGTGAAGCTTTCTCTTTTCCCTTTTCTTTCTATAATCACGTTTTTTTCGTCGCCGTCACGTATAGCTTTTTCAATATCGTCGGCGTTATTTATTTCTACGTTGTTTATAAAAAGTATTTTATCGCCAACCTCTATCCCTTGTTCTTTTGAAGGCGATATCAGCCCGTTTTCGGTTATAACGTCACATAAGCCTACAACGTATGCGCCACGTGTTTCTAGATAAAATCCAGCAGGCATTCCTCCGAGATAAATAGTAGTTTCTTCGGCAAAAACGCTTTTACCGCTTGTAAAAATCATGCAAAAAGAAAATAAGCACAAAATAATAAGCCGACGAATTTTTTTCATAAACACCCCGTTTTTTATATCTTGTGTTGTTATATAAAAAATATGTAAAAACAAAAAACAATCTTTTTGCTTTTACATATTTTATTGATAAATTATTTACGCCATCTAGTAAAAACGTTAATTTCGCTTTTTTGTTAGATGAGTTAAAAGATAAGTTTATGTCAAATAAATAATTTGCTTTTAGCAAAAATTTTGCTCTTTTCTTTACAATTTATATTCGTGTGCCAATCTTTCAAATGCTGGCAATGCGTTTATTATGCGTTCTTTGCTTACGCAATAAGCGATTCTTACATAGCCTTTTACGCCGAAGTCGTCACACGGAACAAATAATATTTCGTGTTTTTTTGCTTTTTCAAAGAATTCAAACGCGTCTTTAACTGGGCTTTTAACAAACAAATAAAACGCGCCGTCGGGTTTAATGCATTTAAAACCCAATTGGGTTAAAGACGAATATAATATATCTCTGTTTTCTTTATAAGCGGCAATATTTACGCTTGCGTCGACGCATTCTTTAATAACCTGCTGAAAAAGCGACGGCGCGCAAACGTATCCGAGAGAACGCCCCGAGCCGCATATGGCGCTATAAACTTCTTTAGCGTCTTTCGTTTTAGGGTTTATCGCAATATATCCTATTCTTTCACCCGGTAAAGAAAGCGATTTAGAATAAGAATAACATACGATAGAATCGTTATAATAATTCATTAAATATGGAACTTTAATTCCGTCGTAAACAAGTTCTCTATACGGTTCGTCGGCAATAAGATAAATTGTTTTGCGATATTTTTCCGATTTTTCTCTTAAAATATCGCATACTTTTTTTATGGTTTCTTCCGAATAAACAACGCCGCTCGGATTATTAGGTGAATTTATGATAACCGCGCGTGTTTTTTCACCTATTTTACTTTCAAAATCAGCTAAATCGATTTGAAAATCCTCTTCTTTCGGCATAGAAACAACAACTTTTCCGCCTGCGTTTTCAATAAAAACTCTATATTCGGTAAAAAAAGGAGCTAAAACAACACATTCTTCGTCTTTATTCATTATTGCGCCAAGCGATATTGTAAGAGATGCCGCAGCGCCGCACGTCATATATATTTCGTTTGCTGAAACGCCTGCGTTAAAGCGTTTATTGATGTTTTCGGCTATTTTTTTTCTTACGTCAATATCCCCTTGCGCCGACGTGTATCCGTGTAAAAAGGTAGAATCGCATTTATTTAAGAGATTCATCAGCGTTTGAGTGACGATTTGCGGAGGTTCAACGCTCGGATTGCCTAAGCTAAAATCGAAAACGTTTTCTTTGCCTATTTCAGAAGCGCGTATTTTGCTATATTCAAAAATCTCTCTTATAATAGATTTTTTATTGCCGAGTTCATAGGCTCTTTTATTATATTGCATAATCATTCTCCAATTTAAGCAGTTTAAAGGCGTTTTTATAAAAGATCGCTTCCTTTATATTGATGTCAAGCTGATAGGATAAGAAGATTTTTTTGTCTTCGTTTATACTTCTCCATGGGCAATCGGTTGCAAACAGCACTTTTTCAAAGCCGTGTTTATCCAAGATTTTTTTAAAAAGCTCTTCTTTTATCTCGTGAAATGTAAAAGCGGTATCGAAATAGCAATCTAAATCGCAAATTTCGTCGTAAACCTCTTGCCACATATTATGTCCGCCGTAGTGGGCGAGTACAAATTTATCGTAAGGGACTTTAGAATAAAGCTTTTTTATCATTTGCGGAGTGCACCTAACGGGTTGGTTTTTATATCCGTAATCTTCGCCTGCGTGAGTTACGACAATCATATCGTTATCTTTAGCCGCCGATAAAATTTTATAATACCCCTCGTCGTCTATAAACGTTTCTTGATAATCCGGATGAATTTTAACCCCTTTAATGCCGATGTCTTTTAAGTAACGCATTTTGCTTTTTATTTCGCTACACGATGGATGTATTCCGGCAAACGATAAAAGCCTTTTAGAAGTCGTTTTGTATTTTTCGTTTATTGTTTCGGCAAACTTTGCAACGCTGTCAAACTGCGACGGTTTTGTTAGAACCGGTAACGTAACGCACAAATCCGCCGAGCTTTTTTCCATTTCGGCTATTAAACCGTCGGTCGTTCCGTCGGTATTTGCAGGTGTTTCGCTGTTTTTTTCTAAAAGAGAAATCGTTGAGTGCGCTATTTTATCCGGAAAAACGTGAGTGTGAAAATCTATAAGCATAAACTAAGCTTTTACAACCTCCTCGGTAGACAACGTTGAATATCCGTTTTCCGTCAACAAATTATCCGCCACCGTAAGATCGGATGCTTTTAATACCACCGTAGCGTTTTCTCCTTCTATCGATAAGCCGTACATATATTCTACGCCGATATCGTTTGAAGACAAAATTTCAAGAAGATTTTGTAAGCTTCCCGAACGGTGTGATATTTTTACAACCAATACGTCTGTTAGTGTTGCCGAAAATCCCTCTTCTACCAATTTTTCCGCCGCCGAAGAAGGATTTACCACTATAAGACGAAGTAATCCGAATTCGGTTGTATCGGCTAAAGATAAAGATAATATATTAGTTTTATTTTTCTTTAGCACGGCTAAAACTTCGCCTAGTCTGCCCTGTCTGTTTTCAATAAAAACCGATAATTGCTTTGATATCATATTTTTTCCTCCTTAATTATCTTGATAAATTTTTCGGTTGTCGGTTACGTGAACTGTTTTGCCGTCGTTTCTAATAAGTGTTTTAGGTTCTACGATTTTTATTTTCGCGTTTAAACCGAGATTTTGATTTATTACGTGCGAAACTTTTTTAGTTAAGCTTTCAAGCCCTCTTATTTCGTCAGAAAAGAAATTTTCTTTTACTTCTACTTGTATCTCAAGTGTATCTAGGTTATCTTTTCTGTCAACAATCATCATGTAATGAGGCGAAAGCTCGTTAACTTCTAATAAAGCCGCTTCTACCTGACTTGGGAAAACGTTAACCCCTCTTATTATAAGCATATCGTCAACTCTGCCCTTAAACCTACTTATTCTTGCGCTAGTACGTCCGCATTCGCACGGGGTTTTATCTATCGAAGTTAAATCTTTTGTTCTGTAACGAATAAGCGGTAACCCCTCTTTAGTAAGCGTTGTGAACACCAATTCGCCCGTAGTTCCGTCGGTAACGGGTTTAAGCGTTTCCGACGATAGGATTTCGGGATAAAAATGATCTTCGCATACGTGCAATCCTTTATGATAAGAACAGTCGCACGCGACGCCCGGTCCCATAACTTCAGATAAACCGTATATATCGTGAGCGGAAATATTAAGCTTATTTTCGATATCGAGTCGCATTTTCTCCGTCCAAGGCTCTGCTCCGCAAATAGCGGTTTTTAGCTTTAATTGATTAAGCTTGCCTTCGGCTTCCAATATTTCGGCAATGTGAAGCAAGTATGACGGAGTGCAGGCAATCGCGGTAACGTCAAAATCAAGCATCATCGTTATCAGCTTTTTAGAGTTGCCCGTACTCATCGGAACAACCATTGCGCCAATTTTTTCCGCTCCGTTATGAGCGCCGAGTCCGCCCGTAAATAAACCGTAGCCGTAACCTATTTGTATAACGTCTTCTTTAGAAACTCCCGACATGGTAAAACATCTTGCGACGCATTCCGCCCAAATATCGAGGTCGTGCCTTGTGTATCCGACGACGGTAGCCTTACCCGTTGTGCCACTTGACGCGTGAACGCGCACTATTTGACTTTTAGGTACGGCAAAAAGTCCGAACGGATAATTATCTCTCAAGTCATCCTTTGTGGTAAAAGGCAAAAGAGAAATATCTTCAATGCTCTTTATATCGCCGGGCATCAAACCGCATTTTTGCATCTTTTTTCTATAGAATTCTACGTTATGATATACGTAATCTACCAATTTTACGAGCCTAGCGCTTTGCAAAGCGGACATTTCGTCCCTACTCATACATTCTTTTGTTTCGTTCCAAATCATTTAGTCACCTCAATCGCGAAAACCCGATTTAAAAGCTTCGATATTTATTTCAACCGTTTTAGGCGGTACGGTAAGGCTTAAAACCTTAAGCCAATCTTCTTCTGAAAAATCAAAAAATCTTGCGGCTGCGCCCAATACTACCGAATTGACAACTTTAGAATTACCTAGTTTTTCAGCCGTTTTATTAGCGTCTATCGAATAAACGCGGTAATTCTTTTTTAACTCGTCTATAATACCTTCGGGATATTTCTCCGCTCCCGTAACTACGGTTATAGGTTCTATTTTACAATCGTTTACCACTATAACGCCGTCTTTTTTTACGTAAGAAGAATATCTAAGCGCTTCAAGTCGTTCAAATGCTATAAGTATATCGGCTTTTCCCGTTTCTACTACGGGTTCGGAAACTTTCTCGCCGAAACGAACGAAAGTTACAACGCTTCCGCCTCTTTGCGCCATACCGTGAACTTCAGACATTTTAACGTCAAAACCCTTTGCAATAGCGGTTTTTCCGATTATTCTGCTTGTTAAAAGAGTGCCTTGTCCGCCGACGCCGACAATCATAATATTTTTTACGTCATTCATTATTATTTCTCCCTACAAACAATTGCGTTGAATTTACAATAATTTTTACATAAACAGCATCCGTTGCAAGCCGACTTGTCTATTATTACGTTTCCGTCGGCATTTTTAGTTATTGCGGGGCAACCTATTTTCATGCACATACCGCACTTTTTGCATTTTTCGGGCAGTGCAACGCATTTATAGGGGAATTTTTGTCCTTTTAAAAGCGCGCACGGAGCCTTTGCTATAATTACGGTAAGAACGTCGCTTTCTACGCTTGATTTTATGGTTTTTTCTAATTCCGTAACGTCGAACGCGTTTACTTCGACCACGTTCGGCACACCCAAAGAAAGACACAAAGTCTTAAAATCTACGGCGTGCGTACTTTCGCCTTTAAGCGTTTTTCCCGTTGCGGCGTGGTCTTGATGCCCCGTCATTCCCGTAGTTCTGTTGTCGAGAATAATAACGGTACCGGTAGATTTATTATAAACCGCGTTTACGAGAGAATTTATACCCGTATGTAAAAACGTCGAATCGCCTATTACCGCAACCCAATTTTTAATATAATCTTTACCCTTTGCTTTTTCTATACCGTGTAAAACGGAAATACTCGCCCCCATACAAACAGTGGTGTCTATAACGGATAGCGGAGCGACCGCACCGAGAGTGTAACAACCTATATCTCCCGCGGCGTGTATTTTTAGTTTGTTTAATACGGAAAACACGCTTCTGTGCGGACAACCGGGGCATAAAATGGGCGGACGATTAGGAGTCTTTTCTTTTTCGAACGTTTTATCGTCTGCGCCACAAATCGCTTTCTTTAGCATATTCGCGCTGTATTCGCCTTGTTTTGTGAATAATTCTTTACCCTTTACGTTAAGCCCCCACGATTTTATTTGTTCTTCTATCACGGGTTCGAGTTCTTCTATCACGTAGACGGTTTCTACGGTTTTTATGAATTCTTCGATAAGTTTTTTAGGAAGCGGATTTATAATACCGAGTTTAAGCACGCTCGCTTGCGGGAACGCTTCTTTTACGTATTGATACGGTATTCCGCTCGTAATAAAACCTATTTTTTTATCGGCGTATTCCGCTCTGTTTATAGAAAAAGAAGAGCAATCGTCTTGCAAATCATTTTCTCTTTTTTCGACGACGACGTGTCTGCCGATAGCCGAACCCGGCATCATAACGTATTTTTTTACGTCGCGTTGATAGGGTTTGTCAACGACATCTGTTCTTTCGCAAAGTTCCACCGCGCTTTGAGAGTGCGAAAGTTTGGTGGTAGTGCGCAAAATTACGGGCGTGTCGTATTTTTCACTTATTTCGTACGCGAATTTAATAAAATCTTTCGCCTCGCCGCTGTCCGACGGCTCTAAAAGCGGAATATGCGCGCTGCGCGCTATCATACGCGTATCTTGTTCGTTTTGCGAACTTGCAAGTCCCGGATCGTCCGCAACGACGATAACCGAACCGCCGTTTACGCCCGTATACGAAAAGGTGTATACGGGATCGCTTGCAACGTTAAGTCCCACGTGTTTCATACACGCAAGGCTTCTGACTCCCGAATAAGAAGCGCCCGCGGCGACTTCTACCGCGACTTTTTCGTTAGGAGCCCATTCCGTATAAACCTCGTCGTATTTTGCGAGAAATTCGCTTATTTCCGTCGACGGCGTTCCTGGGTATGCGCTGGATACCTTTACACCCGCTTCGTACGCGCCGCGAGCAATCGCTTCGTTTCCGAGCATCAATCTTTTTTCGTTCATATTATAAT
>CAZXOQ010000065.1:0-7280 GCA_964642415.1 uncultured Christensenella sp.
TCGTCCGCTTCTTTTTTGTTTTCTTTATATTTCCAATGCGCGGCAATACCGTATTCGGCGGCATGGTTCATTTCATACGTTCTGATTTGAATTTCAAACACCCTGCCGAAATTTGTTACTACCGTTGTGTGCAGCGAACGGTATAAGTTCGGCTTAGGCGTTGCTATATAGTCTTTTATTCTACCGGGAACGGGCTTCCACATATTATGGATTTTACCGAAAATCTCGTAACATTCGTCAACGGTGTTTACGATTACCCTTATGGCAACGATATCGAAAATGCGGTCGAGCGTTTTACCGCGCTCTTTCATTTTGCGATAAATACTGTATAAATGTTTTCTTCTTCCGAAAACCTCTCCCGATATGTGCGAATCGGCAAGCATTTTTTTAAGCTCTTCAACTACTTGCGCAACAAGCTCCGTAGACTCTTTAGTACGGGTTTCTACGTTGGTTGAAATATATTCGTAAGCGTCCGGCTCTAAATATTTAAGACATAAATCTTCTAACTCGCATTTAATTTGAGAAATGCCGAGCCTGCCGGCTAGCGGAGCGTAAATTTCAAGCGTTTCTCTAGCCATTCTTTGCTGTCTTTCTATCGAAAGAAAATTGAGAGAACGCATATTATGAAGTCTGTCTGCAAGCTTGATTATGATAACTCTTATATCTTTAGCCATCGCGACAAACAGCTTTCTGAAATTTTCGGCTTGCTCCTCTTCTTGAGAGTTAAACTCTATTCTTTCAAGCTTGGTAACGCCTTGAACAAGCTCTAAAACCTCGTCGCCGAATTCTTTTCTTATATCCCCTTCGGAAACGGGGGTATCTTCTATTACGTCGTGCAAGAACGCCGCGGCGATAGTAGCCGCGTCAAGTCCTAGATCGGCAAGAATTTCCGCAACGGTGCAAGGATGAATAAAATATTCCTCGCCTGAAGCGCGTTTTTGACCTTCGTGCGCTTTTTCGGCAAAGTCGTGCGCTTTTTTGCATAATTCTAAATCTTTACCGAAGTACGACGTTTCAAGTCTTTCTATTATATCAGTCATAATCCACCCTCATAGCGCAAACCGCGCCGTATATCAAAGATTCGCTTAATGCTTTTTTTATCTTTCTATCTCTAATAAGTCTGCCGCCGTTTATACGGAAGAACCCTAATTCGATAAACACTTCCGAAACGAAAACGAATTGCTCCGCGTTAAAATCGGGGCATTCGCTGTCAAAAAACAAAGACGGGCTTTCAAAAATGGAATTTTCTTTTTCGCATAAAAATCTAAAAATCGATTCGAATTCGCTTCTATCCACCGATAAGTTTTTCATGCGCGCGTAACCGCAAAGGTCAACGCAAGCTTCGGAATCTACGTTAGGAAAAACGTAAGACGGCTTATCGAGATAAACGACTTTCTCATATCCGTCGGGTATGGCTTCCGCGCCGACGATTAAGCAGTTGGCGTTGGTCTTGTCTTTTTTTGAAAACAAATACGCGTTTACCTTAGATAAATCGTAATAAGATAAATTACGCTCGTTTGATAAAATATACAAAACGCCGCAACCGCTTTCGATTTTTACCTCTTTAGATAAAATTTGCTTGTAACTTCCGCAGTCTTTTTCTTTTAATTTTATAAGCTGATTGTTAAAAATTTTCAACGAGGCTGCCGAAAAATCGCCGTAATCGGGTAAAACGTATTTTACAAACCCCTTAACCGATTCTTTATTTCTAAAAACGGAATAATTAGGTTCAAAAACTATTTCTTTTTTTACGTTAAGCATCAAATCGGATACGTCGCCCTCTCCGTTAAAATCGAGCATTTCGCCGATATCGGTATTAAACGAATAATGCGGAGAGCCGTTTTTTAACGCCTTTACTTTTACCGATTCGACCGCAACCGACATAACCGGCTTGCGATTACCGACGCCGAAAGGTTCTAATCTGTCTAATTCTTTAGCAAAACGTACGGTAAGCGGTTCTTCCGCTTTCATATCGACGTAAATTTCTTTTTCGCGAACGGCTGTTCCCGTCTTTCGCGCGTAATCGCAAATACTTTTTGAAAAACCGTCGTAAGACTCGTAATTAAGCGATACACCGGCAGCTTGACTGTGTCCTCCGAAACCGAGCGTATATTCGCCTGCGGCACAAATCGCGTCGTACACGTTGAACCCCTCTACGCTTCTTGCGGAACCTTTCATAAAGCCGTCCGCATTTCTTGCGAAAGCTATAACCGGACGGTTATAATCTTCTACAAGTCTTGCGGCGACTATACCGATAAAACCAGTTTTCCAACCTTCGCCTTCTACGGTAATCACGGGGTTTTTATAAAGTTTGTTCCCGTTGATTTTTTCTTTCGCTTCTTTATATATCGCGTCGCAATCGGCTTGTCTTGCGATATTATATTGATTAAGCTTTACGCATAATTCGTAAATTTCAGACGGCTTATCGGATATAAACGCGCGCAACGCGGTTGCCGCGTCACCCATTCTGCCGCCCGCGTTCACGCGCGGAGCAACGCCGAACGCTAGCGATTGAGCGGTTAACCTTTTATCGTTTGCCACCGCTAAATAATCGAATACGGCGCGTTTTTTTACGCCGTTCATAAGCTTTAATCCTAAAACTACGATACAGCGGTTTTCGTCTATCAAATCCATACTGTCAGCCACGGTGGCAAGCGCAACCAAATCTAAATAAGCGTTGGCGTTTTTGCCGATTAACGCGTAACCTAGCTTATATGCGACGCCCGCTCCGCACAAACCGTCAAACGGATAAGATTGACCTGTAATTTTGGGATTTATTTTGATGCAATCGGGCAACAGAGAGGGCGGCTCATGGTGATCGGTTACTATAACGTCTAGCCCGAGATTTTTAATTTCTTCGATTTTTTCACAATCCGAAATACCGCAGTCAACCGTTATAATAAGCGAAATATTCCGCTCGCTTTTTATTCTTTTTATAATACCGACGTTAAGACCGTAGCCGTCTTCCCGTTCGGGAACGGTTACCAAAGAATCTATACCGAATTCTTTCAAGCAATAATACAAAACCGAAGAAGCGCAAATGCCATCGGCGTCGTAATCGCCGAAAATTAAAACGTTTTCTTTTTGTTCTTTTGCGACGGTAATTCTATCCACCGCCTCTTTCATACCTAAAAGCGCGAAAGGATCGTTCAATCCGCTTTCATCGGGATTAAGAAACTCGCGAGCTTTTTTGACGCTTGAAACGTTACGGTAAAATAAAAGCCTTGCGGTATCCTGAAGGATGCCGCAGCTTGCAGAAATATCTTTTACGACGGTCGATTCTTCCGCCGTTAGTTTTTTACCGTAAACTATTTTCACAAATATGCTCCGTTTAGTATTTTGCAACTTTTGCGTTAAGCGCGATAGCGATAACGCCTATTTATTTTATTAACGCTCCGTTAAAACGAAAAGGCGGAATTTCTCCCGCCGTTTCAATATAGGTATTCACCGTAATTTTATTTGCACGGTTTTTCCGTTTATTATTTCTTTTTTATCGACGACCAAAAGAAGGAAGTCCAAAATAGCGAAGCGAGAAGCGCCGCGACGTCTGCTACGAGAATTTGCAACGCAAAGGAAACCAATCCCCAAGACATCGTTATCGCAAACGGTATTGCCGCAACAAACACCGCAACCGCCGCAAACGAAACTCTTGCAACGCTTTGTTTAACGCCCTTGCTTGCAATTTCCGAAACTGTCATTTTTTCATTGCCGACGATTTTCATTACTTCGCGGAAACGGTTAACTATAACCGTAGAGAAAATAAGCGCTAAAACAAACGAGAACGCAAGTCCTGCCGCGAAAGTCGGATATGCGGGTATTCTTGCAATGCTTATCAATGAGATAAACAAAAGCGCGGATACGAGAGAACCCAAAACCGCAGATAACGCGGCAACGGGTTTTTCAACCAACACTAAATAAACAAAAGCAACTAACGCCGCTATGCCTAACCCCAACGCAACGCCGAATACCTCTTTATAATAGGTAACTTTAACCCCGTTAACGCCTTCGGTTTTTGCAACGAGATTTTTAGTTAGTTCGTTAGCGTTCAACGCGTTTTGAACGGCGGTTTTAAGCTCGGTTGCGTCTATTGCTTCGGCTTTATCGCAAAGTTTATAAACAAACATAGCGCCGTCATCCATTGTTTGAGTAGCGTAAGAAGCGATTTTAACGTTTTTATCTTCAAAATATTTTTCGGCGGCAGCCTTCACTATTTCACCCGAACCGTTTACGTTTTGGTCAACGCCGACGCAAATTTCGTAAGAAGAATCGTAGTCGGGATTTTGGTTTAATCCGAACACGCCTAACATAACCATACCGGCAACCACGATAAGCAACGTGATTATAATCCAAAGCTTTTTGGCTGTATTATTCTTTTTCATATTACACCTCCGCCGTATTTTCGGCACTTCTCTTTAATCCGAGAAAACCGTATTTATAACCGTTTGCGGAAAGAACGAGCGACGCGAACATTCTGTTAAACACAAGAGTGCTTATCAACGATAACACCGCACCTATGCCGAGAGTTATCCCGAAACATCTGAAAGTTCCCTCAGCAAAAGCGAAAACCAACGCGGCAACGATTACCGTTACAACCGCCGAATTGATTATCGGAAGGAAAGAACGACGCAATCCCGTTTTAACCGCCGGCTTAATCATCTTGCCGCTTGCAACTTCCTCTTTAATTCTCTTTGCGGTAATCATAAGTCCGTCTACCGTAAGAACGGTTGCCGCAATAATGCCGAGCACTCCGCCGAGTGAAATCTTCACTCCAGGAACGGCGATAAGCATAAGCAAATACAAAAGCATAAACAATATCTCGGTATACGCCGCGATAACGCCGTAACCTTTGTACGCAATAGCAAAGAACACTAAAGAAACGAACATAACCGCAGCGACGGATATGATAGACATCAACGCAACGTTATCGCCGAAAGGAGCGGAAACGCTAACCCCGTTGCCTATTTCGTATTTATACTTTAGTCCGCCCGATTTAATTTGAAGAGCGGCTTGTTTTGCCGAAGCTTCCGTAGAAGTGGTTATAACAAGCGTTTTGCTGTTGAAATAACTTTCCGAAATAGCCGAACTTCCGTTCAAAAGCTCCGTATCGCCAAGCATTATGGAGATATAATAAGAAGAATTGCTGTTGATAAGGTCAATCAATTCGTCGTATCCGTCGTCGGTAAACACTATAGAAACTTGGTATACCGTGGAACTGCCGGAATCGTATGCGCCGGAATATTTTGCGTCCGATATAACTTTTACGTCTTTAAGAATACGCTTGTCCTCACCGGAAGGATTAGCATCCGTGCCGCCGTAGAAAGCGAGTTCGCCGTATGCGGCGACAACCGCTATATCCGAAGCGAGAGTAGAAGTATCTTCTTCACCGTAAGCGTTTAATTCGCCTTTAGCTTCGATACGAATATCGTAGTCGTCCGCAACTTTTATCGCCTTAACCGAATAAGACTGATAACCGAGAGCGTTCATACGGAATTTAAGAACGTTTATAACTTCTTCGACATTATCGTCGTTTACTACGTTTACGTTATCTTTAGCCGCGGTAAGCGTATACGCCGTGCCGCCGCTTATATCGTAATCGGTTTGTATTGCGCCGAGAACGGAATTGTAATCCTTTGTTCCCATAGGAAAACGCGCAAAAGTCATAACGGTTAAAAACGCCATTATAAGCGTTATCACCGTTAATAAAGCTGTTGCCTTGCCTTTTTTCATTTTTGCCTCCGTGCGGAAAAGCTTCCGCATATATTTCAAGCCTATTTTAAATTATATATCATTTTACCGTATCAGGTCAATGATTTTCAAAAAAATTCGGAATTTTTTTGCGTTTTTATGCAAAAAATTCTTATTTTCTTTCTTTATCGTTAAGATAAAAGCCTTTTTTTCGCAATTAAACCCGTTTGCACGTTAAAAAGAGCCGCCGTTATTTAAATAATAAAGGGCGAATAATCCGCCAACAACCGCAATACCCAGTAATACCGCGATAAAAATTTTAAGCGGAGATTTGGGGGTTTTGCCCCACACCTTACCCGTATTACCGTTGACGTAAAAATTATACAGCTTCTTTTTGAAAGGGAAATTGCCTACGTATACCGGCAACATTACGTATTTATACGTAACCCGATCGTGCGAGGTAGAAACGTTCAAATACGCCACTTTATCGTGCACGTATTGCGAAAGTATGCCTTTTTCTATTTTTCTATCGATAACGCCCTTTGCCGAAGCCCAACAATCGGATAAATCGCTATCGTATTTATATGCCATAAAGCCGAGCATATATTTTTTTTCGTACTTTTTGCTTGCGTTAGTATCGTAGGGTGCTATTTTATCGAGTTTGGTTTGGTCGAATTTAGAACCGGCGGTGATAAGCACGTCGTCGAAATTATCGAAATAAGTTCCGCTGATATGCCGCCATTCCGTCCACGTTTCGGTTCTGCGGTTTTTACCCGAACCGACCGTGCGTGTGCGCGTTATACCGATTTTGCCCTCGTATCTAGACGACGTGTAACTATCGAAGGTAAAACACGGAGTATAAACGCCGTTAACGTTTTCGACGCCGAGATTCTTTTTAAACTTCTTCGGAGCGAAAAGCTTTTTTTTAGCCCACGCTTTGCTTAGCTCTATCGCCTTTTTTATACCGAACGCGAAGGGAATCAGTCCGTTTGGCTTTAGCCCTGCCATATCGCTTGTTTTTTGAACGTGAGCAGTTCCGCAAAAAGGACAGACGATTGCGGATTTGCCGTCGCTTATAACGACGTTAGCGCCGCAGTTAGCGCATCTGAAAACCACAGCGTCGTCTTCTTTTTCATAATTATCCAAAGCTAAACCGCTAAGCAAACTTATTTCGCCGGCAGTTCCGCCGTTTTCAAGAGTTTTTTCGCTTCCGCAATGCGGACAATAAAGTTTTTGAGAGTCCGGATCGAACACCATATTCGCGCCGCAGCCCTCACACTTTATAATCTCCGTCCCCGTTCTTTTTGGGGAAGCTCCGCTTTCAGTATACGCCTCTTCTTCAACCATAAAAGGAAAAATTTATTCTATATCGTTAAGTTCTTCAAGCATTTTTTGAAGATCCGCGCCGTGAACGTCAGCCGCTTCGGCAACGGTTTCGCCGTGAGCGAGAGCGCAACCTAAGCAATGCATACCGTTTTTCATGAGGATATCGCCTGCTTTGGGATTTATTTGAATCGCTTCAAAAATAGTTGTGTTTTCGGTTATTTTATTAGCCATGATTTTAACCTCTCTATAAATACTTTAATATATTCTAC
>CAZXOQ010000066.1:0-7040 GCA_964642415.1 uncultured Christensenella sp.
TATCCGCTTTAGAAGCGTCTTCTTTAAGCCTTTTTATATCGGCTTTTTTATCGGGAGAAATTTCATAAAACGGCTCGAAATTTTTATCGATTTTAATACCCATTCTGTTTACGGGTAAATCTCTTACGTGCCCCTTAGACGCGTCTACCTTATATCCGCCTTTAAGAAATTTTTCTATTGTTTTTGCCTTGTGCGGCGATTCAACTATAATTAATTGCATTTACTCCTCCGAATCGACGATAATAAGCCCGTAAACGTTAACGCCGTTTTTTGCGACCACCCCTTTGATTTCTAAAACCGAAAGTGTTGTTTGAACCTCGTACGGCTCGCGTTTTAATAATTTGCTTATTTCTTCTATATGCTTTTCGCCGTCGCGTAACGTGTTTATCACGTTAGTTTCTTCCGCGGTCAGCGCAATTTTCTTTTCTTTCTTTTTCACTCCGTAAAAATTCGTCACGTCGTTGGGCGAATCACACAGCATTGCACCTCTTTTTATAAGGTCGTTACATCCCTCACCCGACTGTACGCCTATGCCGTACGGTACGGCAAATAAATCTCTTCCGTATTCTTCGGCATACTCGGCGGTGTATAACGTTCCGCTCTTTTTGCCGCCGCTAACAATCAAAACTCCGTCGCTTAATCCGGCGATAATTCTATTGCGAACGGGAAACATAAATCTTTCAGGTCGTCTTTCGGGCGGATACTCTGCCAAAACAAGCCCTTTTTCGGCGACTTTTTCTATCAATTCGGCATTTGACGCGGGATAAATACAATCCATTCCTCCGGCGATAACCGATATAACGTTACCGCTCGAATTAAGCGCTCCGTTAATCACCGCTGAATCAACGCCTTCGGCAATACCCGTTACAAGCGTAAAACCGCTGTCGGATAATTCTTCCGTAAAACGTTTTGCGATATTGACCGACACGGGCAAACTTTTTCTACTGCCGACCATTCCGAACGTTTTACTGTTCATTAATCCGACGTTGCCTTTTGCATATAAAACAGGCGGAGGCAAAGCGGTTTTTAATAAGCGTTCGGGATAGTTTTTTGACGCAACGGTTACAGCGGTTATGTTTCTACGTTCTAATCCGCTAAGCAAATAATCTATATAAACGCTGTTATAAGAATTTTCGATTGTATTATATACCGCCGAACTTGTGTTTGCGATTATATATTCTTTACAAGCGGCGACGGCGTTACCCACGTCGGATAAAGAAATTATTTTTTTATAAATTTCTTGCTTATGTCTATACTCAAGCCCGATAAAAGAATCAAGCCAAATCAGTATTTTTTCTTCTTTAGCGTATTGCATATTAGTGTCTGTATCCGATTGCTTCTAAAATATGCTCGGGGCGAATATCGTTTGAAAGCGACATATCGGCAATCGTTCTTGCAACTTTAATAACTCTGCCCCTTGCGCGCGGCGACATATGAAGATTATCGTACGCTGTTTTTAGAAGCTTTTCACATTCTTCCGAAAGCGCGCAATACTTAGCCATTAGCCTTTCGCCCATATCGGCGTTAGTCTTTACGTCTTCGTTTTTAAAACGTTCTTGTTGAATTTTCCTCGTCCGATTGACGCGTTTTCTTACGGTTTCGCTTGTTTCGGCGTTTTCATCCGAAGAAAGTTCCGCATACTTTACTTCGTCAACCTGAACGCGAACGTCTATTCTGTCTAGCAACGGCCCTGAAATTTTTGCGTTATATTTGGATATTTGCGCCGGTGAACAAGTGCAGGTTTTGCTTTCCGAACCGTAATTACCGCATGGGCAAGGATTCATACTTCCGCAAAGGATAAAATTTGCAGGATACTTAACCGCGCCCGCAGCTCTCGATACGGTTATATATCCGTCTTCTAACGGTTGTCTTAGTGCCTCTAATGAAGAACGCGAATACTCTGGCATTTCGTCAAGAAAAAGCACGCCGTTGTGAGCAAGGCTTATTTCGCCGGGCTTTACCTTTACTCCACCGCCCGTTAGCGATACGGTAGTAGCCGTATGATGCGGACTGCGGAACGGTCTTTTAACCACAATGCCTTCCGTATCCGATAATTCGCCCGCAACCGAATGTATCTTTGTTGTTTCAAGCGCTTCTTCAAAGGTCATATCGGGCATAATGGTAGGAATACACTTTGCAAGCATCGATTTACCCGTGCCGGGCGCACCGACAAAAAGAATATTATGCCCGCCCGAAACGGCAATTTCAAGAGCGCGCTTTGCAATCTTTTGCCCTTTTACGAGGGACATATCCGCATCATAACCGCGGCAATCGCTTGTGGCACTGTAATCGCGATTTTCAACCCTTTCTAGCGGAGCTAAGCCCGACAAATGGTCAATAACCTCTCTTAAACTTTTTGCAGCATATACTTCAGCGCCCGCAACGTAAGACGCTTCCGCGCGATTTTCATACGGGATAATAAATTTTTTAAAGCCTTTTTCCGTCGCCGAAATCATTATAGGAAGAACGCCGTTTATTCTGCGCAAGCCGCCGTCTAAAGATAATTCTCCGAGGAAAACCGCGCCGTCACCGTCATTTAAAAGTTGCCCCGTACAAACCAAAACGCCTATTGCAAGCGGCAAATCGAAAAAAGAACCTTCTTTTTTTACGTCAGCCGGAGCAAGATTAACTGTTATTTTACGCGCAGGGATTGTTCTTCCGCTGTTTTTTATTGCGGCGCGCACTCTATCGCGCGATTCTTTTACCGCGGTATCGGCAAGACCGACAACGTCAAACGCCGGCAAACCGTTACCGGAATCAACCTCAACTTCTACGGGAATACCCGTTAAACCGTTGAGAGCGTAGCTTCTTATTTTTGCTATCATAATAAATTTATCCCCTGTATTTTTATTGCGCGCGTAAACATTATATATAGTATACTTTCCCAATCTCTATTAGTTTAACATATTTATAAAAAAAAGTAAACGAAAAAAAAGAACTTACCGACATTTTGAATGGTAAGTTCTTATTCTTTCGTAAAAAATCACTTCGCAAAGCGAATTATCTTGCTGATTCTTTAACTTTTGCCGCTTTGCCCGTTCTCTCTCTGAGATAGTAAAGCTTAGCGCGACGCACTTTGCCCTTTCTGATTACCTGAATATCGGTAACTTTAGGCGAATGAATGGGGAAAGTTTTTTCTACGCCAACGCCGAAAGACAAACGTCTAACGGTGAAGGTTTCGGAAATGCCGCCGTTCTTTCTGGCGATAACAATTCCCTCAAAGGCTTGCAATCTTTCTCTATCGCCTTCGATAACCTTTACCATAACTTTAACGGTATCTCCGACGGCAAATTCAGGTACAGATTGCTTCAAGTTTTCTTGATTGATTGCATCGATAATTTTACTCATAGTGCTTTAACCTCCTATATACTAAGCGTTCATTGCCATTATTTACAAGAGGAACGCCCGAAAGCTTATATACTATATCATAATTTACAAAATAAAGCAAGCATTTTAACGCTGTTTTATTTATAAAAAGCGTTTTGAATGTGATTTATTTTTCCGTCGTTAATTTCTATCACGTCAAACCTACACGGAAAATCGGTTTTACGGTTTTTTTGCAAATATTCAGCCGCGATAAGATAATACTTGTCACGTTTTTTTGCGTTTACGGCTTCTGAACCGTAGCCGTATTCTATACTAGTGCGCGTTTTTACTTCGACAAAAACAATTTCGTCATCTTTTTGCGCTATTAAATCTATCTCGCCGAAATGCGATTTATAGTTCTTTTCAAGAATTTTATATCTCGTCTTTTTTAGGAATTTTTCGGCTTTTCGTTCGCCTGCTCTTCCCAAAAGTTTTTTATGAAGGTCTTTCTGTGCAGAAAACACGGTCCAAACTCCTTTATAGACTTTATATGCGCGGCACTGCCATACCCTTTATTTTTTTCAAATGAATAAAGCGGATATTCTAATGCGTATTTTTTCATAAGGTTATCACGATAGGTTTTTGCAAGTATAGAAGCGCAGCCTATCGTATAGCTTTTTGAGTCGCCTTTTATAATATATTCGGCATTTATCGGTAAGTTTGTATTTAAGCCGTCAACCAACGTAATATCCGGTTTTACGCCAAGCCCGTTTACGGCGTCGGTCATACACAGCCTTACCGCTTGCAAAATATTTATTTCGTCTATAATACCTTGCGGAACTTCTGCAATACAGTAATCAATAGCCTTTTCTTTTATAAGCGCGGCAAGCTGCTCGCGCTTTTTCTCCGGCAGTTTTTTACTATCGTCAACACCCTCGATTAAATCGTCTAACGGCATAATAACGGCGGCGCACACAACGGGCCCCGCAAGAGGTCCTCTGCCAACCTCGTCAACGCCGGCTATATACCGAAAACCTTTATCTAAACATTTTTTTTCAAATTCTAACTTATTCATAACTCAACTAAAGTTGAAGATTTCTTACAAAATCAATCAAGACGGATTTTGCCCAATCTCCCCTTTCTAAAATCGTCTATAACGGCGTTTGCGCAGCGCTCGTAATCATATTCGCCGCCTTTTATCAAAAAGCCCCTGCGGTTGCAAATATTATCCATAATTTCCAGCTCGGAAAGCCCGTACGTATCAAAAGAATATTTTTCTTTTAACGAAGACGGAAAACGCTGCCTTAGCTCTTTAATCAATTCATAAGCAAGGTCGGAAGAATCGATATTCGCGTCGTTCATACAACCGATATACGCAAGATGAAGAGCTAATTCTTGATTATCGAATGCGGGCGGCATCGTACCCGGTGTGTCTAAAAGTTCTAAGTCTTTTATTCTAACCCACTGTTTGCCGCGCGTAACACCCGCTTTGTTGCCCGTTATAGCTTTTTTGCCGCCGACAAGCGCGTTTATAATCGTCGACTTGCCCGTGTTGGGAATACCCGCAACCATAACGCGCAACGGTCTGGCTATTCCCTTTGCTTTATACCTTTCGATTTTATCTTTAAGAAGCCCGAATATGCCGTCGTATAACATATCGATAGCGCGTTTATCCATTGCGCAAACCGAAACGGCAAGTTTACCTTCTTCTTTAAACTCTTTTATGGCTTTAAGTGCGTCTTCTTTTTGCACAAGGTCGCTTTTATTAAGAACGTATAAAATTTTTTTATCTTTAAATAAACCGCTCAACTTTTTATTAATGGAAGCTTTTGCCGCGCGCGCATCGAGAATCATTAAAACGCCGTCAACGGCTTTTAAGTTTTCTTCCATCATGCGCATTGCCGCCGTCATATGCCCCGGGAACCATTGCAAATGCTGCATTATTTATCACCTCCGAGGATATCGGGACGACGTTCTTCGGTTAATTTTTTCGATTCGGTTTCTCTCCATTTATCAACTTCACCGTGATTACCCGAAAGAAGCACGTCAGGTACTCTTAATCCCATAAATTCTTGAGGCTTGGTGTATTGCGGATACTCTAAAAGTCCGTTAGAAAAACTCTCGGATAAAAGAGATTCTCCGTTTATGACTCCGTCAACGTAGCGACATACCGCATCGGTAACTGCCATTGCGGGAATTTCACCGCCGGTAAGCACGTAATCACCGATAGACAATTCTTCGTCAATAAATAAGTCGATAATTCTTTGATCTATACCTTCGTAATGACCGCAAAGCAGCAATATTCTGTCAAGCGCGGCATATTCGGTAACGACGCTTTGTTCTAACCTTCTGCCCTTGGGTGAAAGATAAATTCTGCGCGCGTTGTGATTCGGATCAACCGCTTGTATCGCCGAAGCAATCGGCTGAGGCATCATAACCATACCCGCGCCACCGCCAAAGGGCGAATCGTCGCATTTTTTATGTTTATCGAGAGTATAATCGCGTATATCGGTAACTACAATTTCTATTTTTCCGTTTTTTTGAGCCCTACCTAAAATACTCATAGAAAGCGGAGCAAACATTTCCGGAAAGAGCGTAAGTATATCAATTCTCACGACAAATCACCTCTTCGATTTTTTCTCCGCTAACGATCATTAAACCGCTTTCTACGTCTACGTTTATAAGAAGTTTCTTTAAAAACGGAAAAGCCAACCTTTCGTCTTTTTCGTTTTTTAGCCAAATAACGTCGGTTTTGCCTTCGGTAACCGAAAAAATTTCACCTATAGTTTCGCCGCTGTCTTTTACGACTTTCATACCGATTAAATCGGCTATAAAATAACGACCTTGTTCTAGTTCTACGGCGTCTGCTCTCGGAACGGTTAAAAATTTACCCCGAAAGGTTTCAGCGGTGTTTCTATCCGAAACGCCGCTAATACTGATAAAAACCTCGTTCAAACCGATACGCGCGTTAATGACTTTATATAAAACGCCGTCTATATAAACTTCGCGAAGTTTTTTAAATCTTTCTACATTGTCGGTTAGCGGTTGAACTTTAATTTCCCCGCGAATACCCTTCGGTTTTACCGCAAGCCCGATTTTTAAATTTTGTTCCATTTTAAATCCGAAAAACGGGGAATTATTCTTCCCCGCGTTCCTTTATTTCTACGTTATATTTTTTGTTTTCTTTTGCAGCGCCTGCACGAACGAGCGCGCGCAATGCTTTTGCTATTTTACCTTGACGTCCGATGACTTTGCCCATATCGCCGGCATCGAGTGTAACCGTAACGTTAACCGTTCTACCGTTTTCTTTAACGTTGTATTCGGCAGCGTCCGGATGTTCGGCAAAAGTGCCGACTACGAATTTGATGAGTTCTAACATCTGCATGTCACCCGTTCCTTAATTACTTGGAATTCTTTCTAACTTTGGTTTTAGAGGGTGAAAGCTTGGTGGGCTTAGGTAAAATACCTTGATTTACGAGGATATTTTTAACGGTTGCGGTGGGTTGAACGCCTTTAGAAAGCCAATCTTTTGCTTTATCGGCGTCGATAACGATTTCCGCGGGAACGGTGGTGGGATTGTAATGTCCTACCTTGTCGATATACGCGCCGTCACGTGCGTTTCTGCTGTCCGTGATTACGATACGATAGAAGGGGGATTTTTTATCGCCCATTCTGGTCAATCTCATTTTTACTGCCATAGTTGTAAACTCCTTTTTTGCCTTGCGGCTTTATAT
>CAZXOQ010000067.1:0-1077 GCA_964642415.1 uncultured Christensenella sp.
GAGATATAAAATATGAAAGGTTTAAAAGGCGCATTGATTTTTGCGCAATCGGGCGGTCCTACGTCGGTTATCAACGCAAGTGCTGCCGGTGTATTTTTAGAGGGACTTAAATCTCCCGAAATCACCGCGGTTTACGGTGCTGCTCACGGCATAAGAGGTATTCTTAACGAAGAATTTTACGACATCTCTAAAGAAGACGAAAAAGAGCTTTTATTGCTTAAAAACACTCCGTCTTCCGCAATGGGTTCTGTAAGATATAAGCTTAAAGACGCTTCCGTTGACGATACCGATTATAAAAGATTGCTCGAAGTATTCAAAAAATACAACGTTAGATATTTCTTCTATAACGGCGGAAACGACAGTATGGATACCTGCAACAAAATAAGCAAGTATATGGCTAAGTCCGGTTACGATATTAACGTAATAGGCGTTCCCAAAACAATCGATAACGACCTTTTCGGAACGGATCACTGCCCCGGATTTGCAAGCGCTGCTAAATACATCGCTACCACTATTATGGAAATCAACCTTGACGCAAAGGTTTACGATACGGGTATGATTTGCATTATAGAAGCTATGGGCAGAAACGCCGGTTGGCTTACCGCAAGCGCCGCTCTTGCAAACAGCAAGGGATTGGGTGCGGATCTTATCTATTTGCCCGAAGTTCCCTTTGACGTGGATAAGTTCGTTGCAGACGTAAAAGACGTTCTTGCTAAAAACAACAATAAATGTATCGTTTGCGTATCCGAAGGTATTAAAAATAAAGACGGCGTTCTTATCGGCGAAGTTCTCGGCAAAGCCGGCGCAAGAGATAGCTTCGGTCACGCTCAACTCGGCGGCGTAGCTGCAAATCTCGCAAATATCGTTAAAGAACAAACGGGTGTTAAAACTCGCGCGATAGAGCTTTCTCTTATGCAAAGATGCGCTGCGCACTGCGCGTCCGCAACCGATATTGAAGAAACCTTCGAAGCGGGCAAACAAGCTGTTAAAGCGGCTGTTTCCGGTGAAACCGATAAGATGGTTTGCTATGCGAGAGCCGATGGCGATAAATACGTTTGCGAATACAAATTGTTGCCC
>CAZXOQ010000067.1:1087-6984 GCA_964642415.1 uncultured Christensenella sp.
CCTTAGAGCTTGCCGCAAATACCGAAAAAACCGTACCTACCGAATGGATTATAAACAACGGCACGGGTATTTCAGAAGAGTTTGTTAAATACGCTCTTCCGCTTATTCAAGGTGAACCCGAAATCGCTAAAGAAGACGGACTTCCCAGATTTGCTAAACTTAAAAAAGTTTTGGTTAAAGCGTAATTATAAAAAACACACAGCGCCTTGCGAAAATATTTTCGCAAGGCGCTGTTTCTATGCTACGTCAAATAAAAGTGCGTGGCTTTTATTTGACAGGCTCGTCATAAAGGGTAGGTGTGTAGAATATTATAAACTATAAGAAGCAATCTTTTATCTAACGATAAAATCTTTGCAAAACTTTCAGTTTTGCCGTAAAAACTTGCGATTTTACATTTTCTAGTGTGAAACACGGCGAAGTTGCTGCTCCTTGCGAGCAAAGCATCAACTTCTTGTATTATTTATTATGTGCATAACGCTTGTTGAGTGATTGTTGAATTGTTGATAACTTTGTTGAAAAGATTGTAGATAGTTAGGAGGAAAAAGCTTGTTTGTAATAAAAAGGCGAAGTTTTCTTATCGTTTCCGTTTTAATTATAACGGCGCTTACAATGGTGTTTTGTTTGGGTGCTCTATCTAAAACCGCGTCCGGCAGCGCGGACGCTTCTAAAATCAAAATCGTGTTAGACGCAGGTCACGGCGGTATAGATTGCGGCGTTACGGGGGTAAAAACGGGCGTTAAAGAAAGCGAACTCAATCTTGTCGTTGTAAAAAAGCTTGAAAAGTATCTTACCGATGCGGGAATGACCGTGGTTTTAACAAGAAATTCCGCTGCCGGATTATATGGAATCGCCACGGGCAATCTAAAGAAAAAAGATATGTCAAAGCGAAAAGAAATTATTATAAAAGAAAAACCTCTTTTGGTGGTTAGCGTTCATATGAATAAGTTTTCTTCTTCTAGTAGGCGCGGTGCTCAAGTTTTTTTTAAGAAGGGTGACGAATACGGAAAGCTTTTAGCGGATAATATTCAATCGAGTTTTAACGAGATGCCCGAAGCTCCTCGTATATCCGACGCTTTATCCGGCGATTATTATATATTAAATTGCTCTCCGTATCCGTCGGTTATTGCCGAGTGCGGCTTTTTATCTAATCCGGAAGACGAAGCGCTTTTAGTTACCGAAGAATATCAAAGCTCCGTAGCCTATGCGATATTCAAAGGGATAACGGCTTATCTTACGGAAGCATCTTTTTATAGGGTAAGATAAAACAAAGACAAAAAAGTGTATGGCGATATAGCACGTCAGGTGTGTCTGTCAAAGACATCCGTAATGACGGATAAGAAAGAGATTACCGCGGCGCTACGCTTTGTGTAATGGCGATAAGAGGTTGATAGAAGGGTGTGCAGTTACGCAAAAATCGCCATTGCCACGCAAAACGGAGTTTTGCGTGGCAATCTCGCGCGCACGCACATAAGACGTAACAAAAGTAAAGCTATTTTCTATCCTTGCCGCGTCGCTGTGCCTGGCGTAACTACAAAAACATTTCGCGATAACTCTCAACTATATAAACGGTATAAATAAAAAACGGCTGACTTTATTGGTCAGCCGTAAAACTTTTTAAAGTTATTTTTACATTATACGGGGCAAAGCTTATTCAGCTTTTTCAGTCGCTTTTTTTGTGGAAGTTTTTCTAGTAGTTTTTTTAACGGGTTTAACTTCTTCTACGGGTGCAGCTTCTCCAACAACAGCTACGGGTTGTTCTTCAGCTTTAATTTCAAGAGTAGCGGGGGTGCTAGCTACAGCGTCGCTAACCTTTTTAGAAAGCTTTGCTTTCTTATGTGCCGCATTGTTATCGTGAATGATATTTTTAGACGCAGCGGAATCGATAATTTTGAAAGCTTCGGGTAAAGCGGCTTTAGCTTCTTCAAGTTTGCCTTCTTTAATAAGAGCTTCAACCTTTTTGATTTCGGTTTTAAAAGCGGAACGGATAGCTTTGTTTTGTTCCGTTTTTTTAGTGTTTACAATAACTCTTTTTTTTGCGGATTTAATGTTGGGCATTTTATATGCGCTCCTTAATATTTAATGTTTTAATTTCTATACGCTAAATATTTTATCATAAATAAAAGGTAAAAGCAACTACATTTCACAAGGTTTTTATCTTTTTATCCGCTTTTTAACTAAAAAGTTGTTTATACACATAAAATTTAATATGAAAAATGATTACGTAGCGGTTATAGACAGCGGATTAGGCGGAATATCTTTGCTTACTAAACTTATAAAAGAGCTTCCGACTGAACGGTTTTTATATTTCGGAGATAATAAAAACGCGCCGTACGGCAGCAAGTCTTCGCGAGAGTTGTTGACGATTACCGAAAAGAATATAAGCTATCTTAAGGGGTTTGGTTTAAAAGCTTTGGTTTTAGCGTGCAACACCCTTAGCGTCAGCATCTTTGGCGAAATAAGAAAAAAAGAGGAAGTTCCCGTATACGGGGTTTTTCCGCCGATAGAAAAAGCGGTTATGCAAGGCACTAAAACTTTGCTTCTTGCAACACCGCTTACGGTTTCGCGTTGCGGTTTGTACGATCGCGCTAACGTAACGGTTGTACCTCTGCCGTCGCTTGCGCGAAAAATAGAGGAATACGCTTTTCGGTTAGAGGAGCTGAACGTAGATAAAGAAATAAACGACGCAATGATTGCTTGCGGAAAAGAAGGATTAAACCGCGCGGGGTATTTTGAAGAGATTATTTTAGGATGCACTCACTATTTTTTTGTAAAAGACAAAATAATTGACCACTTTAACCCCAAAATTATTTCCGACGGCGGCGATTATACCGCATTGAAAGTAAAAAATGATTTTAAAAAGCTAAAATCGATAGGTTTTAACTGTAAAAATAGGGTTTTATTCGTGGGAGAAAACGCACAGTTTAACCGAAATTTTTTTGAAAAAGTGGTTAAAGGTTGATTTGTTTTTAAGAAAAAAATCTTAAAATCGTCAAAAAAATTTTAAAAAGTGGTTGACAGTGGTCAAAATATATGGTACAATCATTGTACGATAATGAGAAAGGAGTAGACGTTTCGTGTCCGGTAAAAATTATTCACATCAGTTAGATGCGAAAAACAGAATGAGAATACCGGCTAAGCTGCGCGAAGAATTGGGCGACGGATATACGGTAACCGTCGGCACGGGCGGCTGTCTTTACGTTTACACTGCGGAACAAATGAAGAGTGTAAAAAGCTCTCTTAAAAAAATCAATCCTTTCAAAGAAAAACAACTTAAGGCTGCAAGATACATTTTGTATAACAGTTGGGAAGCGGAAGAAGATAAGCAGGGTAGAATACTTTTACCCGAAAACTTAAGAAAATACGCCAAGATCGATAAAAACGTTATAGTATTCAAAGGACCTAACTGTGTGGAAATTTGGAGCGAAGAGGTTTGGAACGACTATTTTAACGACGTAAACTTTGAAGACCTTTCCGACGCGTTCGACGGGCTTGGCGAAGATGAGTGAGTTTAAGCACGTTCCCGTAATGCTTGAAGAATGTATTGACGGGCTTAACGTTAAGCCTAACGGCGTTTATTTTGACGGAACGCTTGGCGGCGGCGGTCATTCGTACGAGATATTAAAAGCTTGTTCCCCGAACGGAAGGCTTATCGCAACCGATTTAGACGACTACGCTATAAATAGGGCAAAAGAAAAACTTAAACCGTTCGACGGTCGCTATACGGTGATAAAGTCGGATTTCAAGCGGTTTGCCGAAATAAAAGAAGAAGTTCAACCTGAAGGTTTTGACGGAATCTTATTGGATTTAGGCGTTTCTAGCTTTCAGTTAGACGATAAAAGTCGCGGATTTTCGTATATGGCAGAGAACGAAATTCTCGATATGCGAATGAATAGGGATAACCCCGTTACCGCGCAAAAGATAATTAACGAATATTCCGAGAAAGAGCTAAAAAAGATCCTGTCGGAATACGGAGAAGAGAAATTTTCCGACAGGATCGCTCGCAATATCGTAGCGGAAAGAAGCAAATCCCCGATAAAAACCGTGGGTGAGCTTAACGGAATAATAGATAAAAGCATACCTCAAAAATATAAAGTCGGCGGTCATCCGTCAAAGCGAACCTTTCAAGCGTTGAGAATAGAAGTCAACGGAGAATTAGAGGGGTTATACGAAACGATAATCGCTATGGCGAGAGGGTTAAAAAAGGGCGGCAGACTTGCCGTTATAACCTTTCACTCTTTAGAAGACAGAATAGTTAAAAGGGCTTATAAAGAGTTAGAAACCGACTGCGTGTGCGATAAAAGTCTTCCCGTGTGCGTATGTGGAAAGAAAAGAGAAATAAAGATAATAACGGGGCATCCGATTACGGCGAGCGAAAAAGAGCTTTCCGAAAACGGTCGCTCGAAGAGCGCTAAACTGAGAATTGCCGAAAAAGTTTAACAGGCGGCTCGATAGATAATTAAAAAAAGGAGAAAACAATGGTAACCACAAGACGTTCTTCCGTGTATACCGCGGAAGAGAGCCGAGCTGCATCGGCGGTTGATTTACTCGAAAGAAAATCACCGGAATCGTTTGAAGAGTACACAAGCGTTCCCGAGAGAGAAGAAAATCTTGAAGAAGCCAAGTTGAGAATGCAAAAGAATCTCGACAGGCTTTTGAATTACGACAGAAGCTCAGAAGAAAGCACCTACGCCGATACGGTTACGGGCAATCTCGATATCGCTCCGAGTTATGCGGACGAAAATATCGTAAGCGCAACCGAAATGGGTGCGGAAGAAGTGATTACGGAAGACGATATAAGACCTACTTCCACCACGATGCAATTCGGTGAAGGAAACGCCGAACCCGTATTAAACGATATGGTTCGCCAAAAAGAAGAGCAAAAAGAGAGTTATCGTCTTAACGCTAAAGGTAAGCTGGTAGTTGCGTTATATGCGGTTGCGGTTGCGCTTATTCTTGCGTTGATAGTGATAAACACGGGCGTTCTTGCGGTATTATCTAAGAGCAGCGCCGAATCGGCAGCCGTTTTATCGGCTAAAATTGCGGAATACAACGCCGTGGCGGAGGAGATAAACGCGGTGTCTTCGCAAGAGCATATAATAGAAATTGCCGAGAACGTTCTAGGTATGATTAAGTAATATATTAGTCTTTTTAGGAATATAATTTATTATAATCAGATAGGAGATAAGATTTATAAAAGAATATTCAATAACTGTTTTACGAAAGAGGTTATTCGCGATAATAGTCGCGGTAACCTTTTTATTTTTATGCATTTTCGGCAGATTGCTTTACGTTCAGGTTATTAGCGGAGAGGCTTTGCAAGAAAAAGCTATAGATCAGTGGACTCGCGAAATTCCGATATCGGCTTCCCGCGGGAAGATAACCGATCGCAACGGAGTGGTTCTTGCCGATAACGACGATACTTATACGGTATACGTCCGTAAAAGAGCGGTAAAAAACGTTGAAGAATTATGCGAATCGCTTTCTTTAGCGCTATCAGTTAGCAAAGAATACGTTATGCATCGTATTAACGGCACGGTATCTAGCGAGATAACCGTAAAAAAACAGGTAACCAAGTCGCAAATAGACGAGTTGCTAAAAAAACGTTGCGAAGGCGTTTACTATTCTCGCGATAATTCGCGCGTTTATCCGTATAACGAATTGTTGTCTTCCGTTTTGGGGTTTACCTCTACCGACGGATACGGGCAATCGGGGTTAGAATCGTATTACGATAAATATCTAAGAGGAAGTGACGGCGAAATTTTATACGAAACGGATATCGTCGGTATAGAAATAGAAGACGGCAAGGTTTCTTACGTTCCGGCAATAAACGGATTGAATTTAAAGCTTACCGTCGATTACGAGATACAGCAACTTTGCGAGTCGGCTGCCGACGAAGC
>CAZXOQ010000068.1:0-6911 GCA_964642415.1 uncultured Christensenella sp.
AAATTCGGCGCGGTAAGCGGACTTTCGCGCTCTTCGTCACAAATCCCGATACGCGGACAAGAGGGATTAACCGAGATATAAAGCTTACGAGTAGATTTACCGGTATAAACCGTAAAAATCACCTCGTCAGACGTCGGCTGAATAATCCTGTTTATCTTTCCTCCGGCGAAAACGTCGTTAAGCTCCTCGCACAAATATTTTAATGTAAAAGCGTCTTGCGGCATATTTTCTCCTTAAAAACTTTCGGGTAACGAAAATTTCCTTCCGTTAAGATAACAAAGCGAACTTTGTTCTGAAAACCAAAGCGTTAAAGAAACCGCTTTAAGCATTTGGCTTTTAGCGCCTTTTGTTTTATTGAAATCGCTATCCCCGTATTTACCGTCACCCACCACGGGATAACCCGCATGCGCCAATTGCGCGCGTATTTGATGTGTTTTACCGTTATAAAGCTTAACGCGCAAAACAGACGTATCCTCTTCTAATCCGATACATTCGTAATCGATTTTAACCTGAACCGAACCTAAAACTTTATTGTCGGTAACGGTAACGGTAGATGCTTTTTCATCCTTAAAAAGAAAAGCGGTAAGGGTTGCGCGTTTTTCTTTCGGCACACCTTTTACTTTAGCTATATAATATTTATCGAAACGTTTTTCTTTAAATCCCGAAATAAGCTCTTTTTCCGCCGTTTCGTTTAAGGCAAAAATCATTATCCCCGAAGTGTTGCGATCTAACCTATGAATAAAAAACGCCCGACCGAACTCTTTTTTTACAGTCTCGAAAACCGACTCGGACGGATATCCGCTTTTTTTATCTATAACAACAACGTTATCGTCACGATACACGCAAGTATACTTTTCTTGCAACTCCGGCGTATAATAAATTTCAACCTTATCGCCTATCGTAAGCGAAACGTCGCGCGAAACTCGCTTGCCGTTAACCTTTACGTCTTTATTCCTAAGAAGCCTATTAAGCGCGGAATAAGATAAATCTTCAAAATTGTATAAGGCAAGCTTAACCAACTTGCGATTTTTATCTGCAACAAAGCTTAACACGGCAACTCCTTTCTTTTACCGATTACAAAGATAAACGCTTGTTTATCAAGCGATAAACGTAATCTTATCATATACTCATTATATACAATAAATTTGTCAGTGAACACTCTTTTTCCCCGTCATTATGAGTAGCGAAGCCGTAATGCTTGCAACGCGCATTTTTTCTTTTACGTCATTGCGAACGAGGCTTGCCGAGTGTGGCAATCTCATTTACTTTACTCTATCCGTCTTTACGAGGGACAACGGTAATGCCGTTGTGACGCGGTAATCTCCGCCATAGGCGGTTAGGATAGTATCTCTTTTTATAAATTCTTGCGCGCTACCGCGCGAGATTGCCACGGCTTTTTCAAAGCCTCGCAATGACGTAATAATTATGTCATTGCGGACGGATTTTATGAACGACTTATGCTTTTTGCCATTTTTCCCAATGCCCCACAATAACGTGAGTTGGGCTTTCACCCCTCAGTGACGGGTTTATATAGATAGCCGCACGCGATTATAAAGAAAAGTAAAACGTTTCATTTCACAATAACTCTAATGGCTAATATATAAAGCAAATCCACTTAAAACGCGCGCAATACTAATATTACGTATTCTTAAAAAGAACCTCGGCGCGCCGAGGTTCTTATGTTTTTATTCGTTATCCGCGTCAATTTCGTCTTTAGGTTTAATGAATAACAAAATGACGATTCCGATAAGGCACAACGTGCCGATACTTAAAAATACGACCGACCAAACGTTGTTTTCTAACCAATGATTATCCGGCTTAACGATAGTAGGCTTTTTAGAAATCTCAACGATTTGAGATTCTGCCGAATCGAATCTTACCGTTTTGGTTGACGCAACAGTACAAACAACCTTATAATACCCTTTCTTTATAGGCGTAAAGGTAAGTTTACCGTCGTAATCGAAATCTTTAATTTCCGCATAAGTAAAATCTTCGCCCGTATAATTTTCTTCGCTAGAGGGAAGCTTAGAAACAGCCGTTATCTCTTTATATTCGCCGTCTTTAGTAGCGCAAAAATACAATTTATACGAGGGGGTATAACCGGAAGCCTCTACCGTAAATTCGGTAAAAGTGTATTCCGTATTAAGGAATCCCGCGGATTGACTTTTAGCCGCATAAACGTAAATAGGAGCGTCGTCTTCTACCGTGAAAGAAAATACGTATTTATAATATTGCCCGTCGGTGGTAATGCTTCCGTCATCCTCTTCTTTATAGAAGTCGTCTTTATCCATAGCGTTGTCGGCTTCGTCTTTAAATACAACGTAGAACTGATAAGTACCGACGTCGGAAAGCGTAATCGTCCAACCGTCGGTTGAACCGCTTGCGGAAGAAGGCGTTCTGTAATACATCGTATGCGTAAGATTATCGTAAGAAGTATTATCGTCAGAAACAAGACCTCTAAAAGACGGAACTGTTATTTTATCGCCGAGTTTAACGTGTTTTTCAACCTTCTTTTCTTCACCGTTTTCGGTTACGGTATATTCTTTAAGCGTTGCTTTTACAAGAGCGGATTTATAAGCTTCGAGAGCAGCGGTGCTATTATTATAAACGGGAGCGGTAGTATCGTCCGTTTTATCATAAACGGTTACGTTATAGGTTTCTATCGTTTTGCTTGCGGACTTAACCGTGAACTTAGAATTTGCGCTTACCGCAATATCGTCCGGATAAGTTTCGTTAGAGAGCCAAACGTTTTCGTTGCCGCTTTCTTTAGCAAGGCAGAACGAATCGCTCCATCCGAGCAACGAATAAGAAGTGAAGCTTACGGAATATTCTTTTCCGTTCAAAAGTTTAACGTTGTTACCGCTTTTCGCTCCGAAAGAATCTTTAAGCGCAACTCTCGGATAAGCTTTTTCGGTAAGCTTAGCGGAATCGAAACTTTGTTTATAAGAACCGTCTTCAACGCTTGCGCCTTGATCGAAATAATCGAACGCGACAACTGCGTCTGCAGACGTTTCAAAAGCGAACTCTAAACTTGCGGCGGTTTTGTCTTTTCCGCCGATTTTATGCATATCGTCGCTAACCGTAAGTTTTTCGCCGTTTATCTCAACGGAAAGCCAACCATCCTCGCTGACGCTGATCTTTAACGCTTTATTCTTGATATCTACGGTTTTGCTTGCGCCGTTAAGAGAGAAGCTTCCGTTTGCATAATCGAGCGCGATTACGTTTTTAATTTCGCTAATCGCCTCGTCTTCTGCACTTTCGGCAACGCCCGCGCCGAAACACGAATCGGAAGAAAGGCTAAGCGTAATTTTAGTTACACCCTCCCCTACGGTGAAAGACGTTTCAAAATCGTCTATTGCGAGCTTGTTTTTAACAGAGAACGTGTCGCCGTCTTTAACCGAAACGGAAAGCTTATCCTCTTTCACTTCGGCAGAAGCTGTTCCGCCGAAATAATCGGAAACAACTATTTCCGCGGCATCAACGCCCGTTACCGAAAACGAGAACGCAAGCGCAAGCGACAAAAACAACGTCGCGAGTAAAAATATTATCTTAGAAGATTTAGCAATTTTCATAATAAGCCAGATACTCTCCTTCTTCAACATACTGTATCTATTGTATTTTACACAAAAAAAATCTCTTTGTCAATCGCTTTTCGGTTTTTTTACGATTTATACTTCAATTATCCCTCTTTTATTTTTTAACAAAGGCACAATCGGGGCAAATATAATAATATAAAAGGATTATACGTATGATTTATTTTTTGTTTATAACGGCGTTTACCGTAAGCATAGATTCTTTGGTGTGCGGCTTTTCGCTAGCGATTTCGGAAAAAAGAAAGCTCGCCGTAATAGCCGTAATCACGCTTACCGTTTATATAATGTGTCTTACGGCAAACTACCTTGCCTCTCTGTTAAGCGGAATACTCACCGAAAAAACCGCAAGCCTCGGCGGAATACTTCTTATCGGAGTGGGATTGTTTAACCTTATAAAAAAAGACGACAAAACGCTTTTCAAAAAAAGCGCCGCAAGCCAATCGCTTATAACGGGAATCGCCGTGGGAACGGACGGCGCGGCGGCAAACCTTTCTCTTGCGCTGATGGGAATAAACGCTTTTTACGTGCCTATCGTAATCGCGCTTATGCACGCGGTTATGGTAAGCACCGGCATAATGCTTTCCGAAACGCGCGTCGCGAAAAAATTTAGCGAATTATATTTTCTTCCTCCGCTAATACTTATCGCGTTGGGATTTTATAAGCTGACGGCGCTGCTCTTTTAGCAACGCCGCCGACCCGATTAAACATTTATTTAAGATTTTCTTACAAAACTTTAGACAAAAACTCTTTAAGTCTTTCGTTTTTGGGATGTTCAAAAAATTCTTTGGGGTTGTTTTCTTCTTTAATAACCCCCTCGTCTATAAACAACACGCGCGAAGCGACTTCTTTTGCAAAGCCCATTTCGTGGGTAACGACGACCATCGTCATTCCCTCGTCGGCAAGTTGTTTCATAAGCCCTAAAACCTCGCCAACCATTTCCGGATCGAGCGCGCTCGTCGGCTCGTCGAATAAAAGAACTTCGGGATCCATCATAAGCGAACGAACAATTGCAATACGTTGTTTCTGTCCGCCCGATAGCGTTGACGGATAAACGTTCGCTTTGTCTTCTAATCCGATACGCTTTAACAATTCTATCGCTTTTTCTTGAGCTTCTTCCTTGGATTTAAGTTTAAGTTCAATCGGCGCGAGCGTAAGGTTGCCCATAACTGTTAAATTATTGAACAAATTAAAGTGTTGAAAAACCATTCCGACTCTTTGTCTTGCCTTGTTAACGTCTAGCTTATTGGCGTTATACAGTTCTTTTATGGCTTGTTTATATTCCTTTCCGTCGTTCTTTTCTTTTAAAAGGTCGTTTGCCTTTATATTTTTAACGATTTCTTGTTTTAATTTAAGCTCGTCACAGCCGTCCGTCTTTTTTTCTTCAAACATTTTATTGAAAGTCTTTGATTTTTCAATTATGTCTACGTGTAAATACGGATCAATGGGCGTAAGAAGTTTATCTTCGAACCAAATCTCGCCATAAGTCGGCGTTTCGAGCAAATTCATACATCTCAAGAAAGTCGATTTTCCTGAACCGGACGGCCCTATAATAACAACTTTCTCGCCTTTTTTTATATTGCAAGACACACCCTTTAACACTTGCACCTTGCCGAAATTTTTGTATAATCCTTTAACGCTTATTAAACTGTCGTTTTGAAGATTTTCGGTTTGTAAAAAGTTATCGTTCATTTTTCTTCAACCTCTTTTCTATAATCTTCTGAACAAGCGTCAACAACAAAACCACCGCAAGATACATTAGAGCAACGGTATACAAAAACGCGGTATAAGCAGTTGGATTATTAACCGCGATTTTATCCGTAGCAAGACCGAGCAAGTCAAATTTTTGCACTCCGCCTACACGTAACGCAATAACGCTTATAACCGACGTTTCTTTTACGAGAACGATAATTTCGTTAAAAATCGTAGGAATAACCGTTTTAACAGCTTGCGGAATAACTATTTTAATCATAGTTTTTTTCCAAGAAAGACCAACGCTGCGCCCCGCTTCCATTTGCCCGTGATCGACAGAGTTAATACCGGCACGAATTATTTCAGCCATATACGCGCCGCTATTTATACCAAACGCTATTATCGGAACAACTATATTCGTATCTAAATATTTAAACACGACAAGTATAGAACTGTACATAATAAGCAGCTGAACCATAGTAGGCGTACCGCGAATTACCGTTATGTAAATATCGGCAATCCAATTAAGAACTTTTGATACTATATTATTTTTAGGCGCGATTTTTATTACGGCAAGCAAAACGCCGATAAAAAAACCAATAACAAACGCGCACAATGCGATAAACAATGAAATTCCGAGACTTTCTAAAAGCAAGCCTCGGTAATTCCACACCGCAGATATTTTATCTGCCATATTATGCTCCTATGATAGAACCTTCGTGTTTAGCAACCAAATAGTCTATTACGTTATTTTCTAACATATAGTCAAGAATTTTGTTTACTTCTTTAACTAATTCAGTTTGGCTCTTATTGAAATACAATACGTATTCTTCAACTTCGGCATCTATTTCCCAAAAATCAAGCTCATCCGCTTTACTTTTTACGATTGACTTTGCAGGTAATTTATCGATAACAACCGCACCTACGGTAGCACCGATATCACCGCTCGCAACTATCGCGTTTGTATATCCGACTACCATATCTTTATTTGTTTTTTCAACCAAATCAGCACCGGTAGTACCCGTTTGAACGCCGATTTTCTTGCTACCTACTGCAGCAATAACTTGCTAAACGGTAACCTTTACACCGTCCTCAAAAGTTCCTTTTTTCGCAACTACGTATTGAGTTGATTTGAAATACGGGTGCGTCGGCAAAGCCATTGCGTCACGGTCTGCTTTTTGGGTTATTCCGGCAGCGCCGACCGCTTTTTCGCTCTTTTCAACTTCGGTAAGGATATTAGCAAAATCGATATCGTTTACAACGATTTTATATCCTAAGATTGCGCCGACTTCGTTCATAACGTCGATATCAACGCCGACGACGTTGCCTTTTGCGTCAACGTATTCGAACGGAGCAAATCCCGCATTCGTATAAACGTAAAGTGTATCTTCTTTTTCTCCGCAAGCGGTAAGTCCGAAAACACAAGCGACACCAAGTACCGCTGTCAAGATAAGTGTTAAAAGTTTCTTCATAATTGTTTCTCCTTCGGCAGCGGTTTAGGTTTTTATTCGCGCGCCGTATTTATTTTACGTGTTTTATCATAAAACTTTCTTTTCAATTTGTCAACCGATTTTTGCATACTTTTTATATTTTTTTCATTTTTTTTGAATAAATACCTCTTTTATGAAT
>CAZXOQ010000069.1:0-6747 GCA_964642415.1 uncultured Christensenella sp.
CCTTTTGACTGCCAGTCAAACGCGCTACCAACTGCGCCATACCCCCAAAAATGTTTCTTTTGTAAAAGATTTTAGTTTTTCAATCGCTAACAAAAATATTTTACCATATTTAAATAAAAATTTAAAGTGTTTAAGCGATATTTTTTTAAATTATTTCTCTTACGGCGAGAATTTCTCCGTTTAATCCGTCAATCAATAGGGCTTTTGTTCCGCCTTTTCCGTTAAGTAAGCCTATATACCAATATGGTTTATCGTTTTTTACGATAATTCTTTCGGAAATTTCTCCGATGAAAACGCCGTTCTCGTTTTTATAAGCATCAATAAGGGCAGATTGTTTTTCGGCGAGAATTTCTAGTGCGCGTTCCTTTCCGATTGCCGATTTCGAAACTATCGAATCAAGAGTGATTTCTTCCGTTTCTGACGCGGCTATAATTTTAACCGAAAAGCTTTTTACGTTAAAGCCTTCGATTTCCGTCGCGGCGGTTATAGAATCCGTAAGAGGATTGAGTTTTAAATCTAGCCGATATTCTTCATCGTTAAAGGTAAACACGATTTTTCTGCTAACGTCGTCGGGTTCTTTATCGACCAAAAGAAAAGATAGCGAATAAACTTTGTTTCCGATTATTCCGTCGTTGGCGAAAGGAGATTCTTTAAAGCCGTAAGCGGCTTTGATATGGTAATTTTCAGACGAACCCTCGAATATATCGCTTCTTAGCTCGGTTAAATAATCGCATAATCGGTTATTGTCGCGACGATTACAAGCCGCAACGGCAAGAAGGGTAGAGATAATAAAGAAAAGCAAAAATAACGGCAAAAACACCTTAAAAAATTTGTTCATATTAAAAAATATGAAAGTAAAATCGGATTAAGACCTTTAACATTGCGATTACGACGCATAAAAAGTTGATTTTTTCCTTTTCATTTGATAAAATAATAAAAAAAGAGTGTGCGGAAAGCGTTGGTTATACTGTATTCGTAAAGAATGTCGCGGCAAATCCTTTCGCGCTTAATTCGATTAAAAAGCAAAAGACGTTTACGTTAAAATTACGCCGAAAATTTCTTGAGTTTAAGATAAAGCCTTAAAAGAGAAAGTGAAATCGGGAAAAGGGAGAATCAAATGAAAAAACTTGTTATAAAAACGGTGGTTATAACGCTTGCAGTAGTTTTTGTTTTTACGGGTATTACGTACGTTATATTTGCGGCGGCAAATCCTTTCGCGCTTGCAAAGTTTTACGATAATACCGGCAATTATTCGCTTACCGTTAAGTATTTAGAAAAAAATTATAAAAAAAGCAATTCATACGAAGATTTGGCTTATCTTTGCGGTAAACTTGACGAACGTTCCGATGCGGAAAGAACCGCTTTATACGTAGATAAGTTTATAAACGACGGTGATTTTGACGGCTATTGTTCTACAAACGGTTCTGACGGCGGTTATGCTATGACGGTTGAAGAACTGTATTTCGGAAAGTTAGTCGTTGCGTTGTATTTGAACGACGGTATCGATTCCGCCGTGGCGAAAGCTTGCGATTACGTCGATAAATACGGCTATACGGATTCTAATCCGTTTTACATATTGATAATAGACGGCAACGAAAAATTTGACCAAGCGGCGAAAAATACGATAAAAACAAATATACAATCGTTTACCGCCGGATTAGAGGGCTTGCAACTGCAATACGCCGAAAGAGATTTGCAGATTTTGCTTAGCTAAGCTAAAGCGATTTTGATAATATTTAGGATTTTATAACGGTATGACAGAAAAAGAAGATACAAACGTAATCGAAAAAGCGAAGTCGGGCGGCTTAGCTTTTTTTGCAATGACTTTTTTGTACGTGATGCTTGCGTTTGTCGGGAATTCGTTACTTAACGCATTTGGTGAGGAAGGAACGGCTTATCGCGCGGTAAGCGCTTTGTTTTCGGTTGTATCGTTGGCTTTGGTTAGCTTTTTTTTCGGCGTTAAACAAAAAAGCGGACTGCTTTGTGCGGTCAAAATCAAAAAGTTTAAGCCGATTTATGCCGTTGCCGCGGTGATGCTTGGTATCGGTATGATTGCGGGCTTCGGCTTTGTAAACGAAGGGTTTGTTTTTCTCTTAAAAAAAATCGGGGTAAAAGTTTCGGCTACGGAAACAGTGATTTCTTCTCCGACGGAATTTGCGCTATACGTTTTTTTTATTGCTTTTTTACCCTCGGTTAGCGAGGAGATTTTTTTTAGAGGGTTTCTTTTGAATAGCTTAAGCGAGGTGGACGATGAGCCGTTCTTAAAAAAATCGGTTGCCGTTTCGCTTACCGTTGCCGTTTGTTTTTCGCTATTCCACGCGTCTTTAGCTCAGCTTATTTATCAATTTATCTACGGTTTGTTTTTATGTTTTTTGACGATTAAAGCTAAAAGCATAATACCTTCGGTTATCGCGCATTTTATGAATAATTTTACCGTATTGCTTTGCTCTTACGTCGGGTATAATATAGATCTTTTTAACGTTGTAACGATATTTTTCGGTCTTTTTGTTTTAGCGGCTTTTGTGCTTTTGCTTGTTTTTGCCGAAAAAAATAATAAATCAAACCAAAATACAACTAAAAACGGTATAACGGACGGTAAAACGGTTGTAAAAAACTTTTTTATGCCGTTCGGTTTGTCGGGGGCGGCGGTTTATATTTTGTTAATCGTCTTTTCAGTTGCGATATAGGATTGCGATAATGATAAAGATAAATTTAGTAGCCGTAGGAAAGGTGAAAGAAAATTATTTTGCGGAAGGCATTGCGGAATACGCTAAGCGTTTAGGCAGGTTTTGCGATTTTCGCATAATCGAGTTAGAAGAAGAGAATTATAAGCGCGTAGACGAGGCTACGATTTCAGCCATAAAAAAACGCGAGGGAGAGAGAATACTTCAACAAGTGAAAGGATACGTTATAGCTACGTCGCCCGAAGGGAAAAAGCTTTCTAGCGAGGGGCTTGCGGATAAGATAAAGAGATTGTCCGACGAGGGCAAAGGGGTATTCACGTTTGTTATAGGCGGCTCTTACGGGTTATCCGACGAGGTAAAGGCGCGCGCGGATGAGAAAATTTCTTTTTCCGATATGACTTTTCCGCATACTCTTTTCAGACTTATGTTGACGGAACAGCTATATAGGGCTTTTTCTATAATCGGGGGTAGCGCTTATCATAAATGATTCATATTTATGATATATGGACGTATTAAACGATTTATATGATTTTTACCGTAAATACGACGGCATAAAAGGTTATATCGGCAGTACGGCAAAAGGCAAGCTTATACCGTATTTTGCCGTAGAAAAAACGCCTTTTCCGGTGGTGATAGCGCAATACGCTATTCACGCAAGAGAGTATATAACTACTTATCTTGCGATGAAACAAATAGAAGATTTTGAAAAAAGAGGCGCGGTCGGCACGGTTTATTTTATACCTGCGGTGAATTTAGACGGCATAGAAATCGCCGCACTCGAAAAACCGCTTTACAAGGCAAACGCTAACGGCGTTGATCTTAACGTGAATTTTGACGCCGGATGGGGCAAGGGAAAGAATAATTTATTTGCGCCGTCCGACGCGAATTACGTTGGCACAGCCCCTTTTTCGGAAAGCGAAACGCGCGCTTTACGGGATTTTACGCTTTTTGTCAGAGCGGACGTTGCGTTAAGCTATCATTGCAAAGGCGAAGAGATTTATTGGAATTTTCATCAAAAGGGCAAGGCGCTAAAACGCGATTACGCTTTGGCAAAGCATATTGCCGCGGTTACGGGGTATAAGATAAAAAAGACGAAGGGTTCTGTCGGCGGATATAAAGATTGGTGCATAGAAAAAATAGGCATCCCCGCTTTTACGATAGAAGTCGGCGGAGATTATCTAACGCATCCCGTCGGGGTTGAAAATTTATCGGAGATATTTGAAAAAAACAAAGACGTGATAAAGGCGGTTACCGAAAAACGGAGCATTTATGAAAAAAACAACGGATTATATGCTTGAAGCGATTGCGGAGGCGGAAAAAGCATTAAAAAAAGACGAAGTACCTATCGGCGCTATAATCGTTAAAAACGGTAAGATAATCGCAAGGGCGCATAATCTTACCGAAAAAAAGCAGTCCGCAGTATATCACGCTGAAATTATAGCGATAGGCAAAGCTTGCAAAAAGCTTAAGAGTTGGAGATTAAACGGCACTGAAATTTACGTAACCGCCGAGCCTTGCGCGATGTGTGCCGGCGCTATTGCCAACGCGCGGATAGACAAGGTGTATTTCGGGGCATACGAACGTAAAAGCGGTTGCGCCGTAAGTAAATATCCCGTTTTATCTGATAACGGACTTAATCATAGCGCGGAGTTCGAGGGCGGTATAGAAGAAGAACGTTGTTCTTTTTTGCTTACCGATTATTTCAGAAGCAAAAGAGCAAAGCTTTCTCGCGACAAAAAGACTATTGGTAAATAGTAAAAACATCCGTAGAAAAATTTTTAGCGAATAGATGTAAAAGGGGCTTAGACGATAAAAGTTTATCGCCTAAGCCCTTAAGTTTGAATAAAAATTTCGTACGGTAAAAACGCGATACCGAGAATACTGAAAGAATAGGTTAATAATTGCGTAACCGCCGTAAAAAAATTGCGATTTTCTTTTTTATGTGCTACAATAAATATAATGATACGCGTTTTTTATTCCTTTGCGGAAGAAAAAGAAATAAATTATAAAGAAACGGCGGATTTTCCTATCGAATGGAAAGTTTATCTCGACGGGATATCCGACGATTCTCGTCGCGCTCAAAGCTATCGGGTTAGAAAGCTGTTGCTTTACGCGTTGCGCCTTGTCGGGGTAAATGCAAGCTGTTTTACGGCGGATGCAAACGGAAGATGGCAAATCGTGGATTGTACGCAAAACGTTGATTTTTCGCTTTCCCACACGGGGGCGTTGTCGGTAGCGGCTATTTCTTTCTGCAAAAAAACGGGCGTGGATGCGGAAAAGATAACCGATAGGATATTAAAATTAAGAGAACGCATATCCGATATTCCTCAAGAAAAATCGGTTACGGCAGAAGAGCTTACGCGGATTTGGACGGAGAAAGAAAGTTCGTTTAAGGCGGGGCTAAAAAGAGAAAACGCCTTTTTCGTTTCCGAAACGGCGACGGATAGATACGGCGAAAGATACGTTATAACGGCGGCGTGCGACGAGGAAAATTTTTTGCGCGACGCTATATTTAAAGAAGTAAAGGAAATACTGTAAATGTATACCGTATATTTAAAAAAGAACGAAGAAAAGAAAATATTAAACGGTTTTCCGTGGGTTTACGCTAACGAGGTTCAAAAAACCGAGGGGAAAGACGCACAAGGAAGCGTTGCCGAAATACGAAGCTACGACGGCAGATTTATAGGCAAGGGTTTTATAAATCACCTTTCTAAAATATTCGTTAGGGTGCTTACCCTTAAAAACGAAGAAATAAACGCGGATTTTTTTTACGAACGCATAAAAGCCGCAAACGACCAAAGAACGACGTTGGGCTATTCAGACAATTATCGCGCGGTTTTTGCCGAGTCGGATATGTTGCCGGGGCTTATAGTGGATAAATACGGTAAATTTTTGTGCGTTCAAATTTTATCCCTCGGAATGGAAAAACTTAAAGAGGAAATCGTTGATATGCTCGTTAAAATATTCGAACCGCTTGGCATTTACGAACGTAGCGACGTAGCCGTCCGCGCAAAAGAGGGGTTGCCTGAAAGAAAAGGCATACTGTACGGCGGAGATTTCGATACTACGGTGATTATAGAAGAAAACGGCTTAAAAATGCTTGTTGATTTAGAAAACGGGCAAAAAACGGGGTATTTTCTCGATCAAAAGGAAAACCGCGATAACGTTAAGTATTACGTAAACGGTAAAACGGTGTTAGACTGTTTTTGCAACGTCGGCGGATTTTCGCTTTGCGCGGCTAAATACGGCGCGACCGACGTTATAGCGGCGGATATTAGCAAAACAGCACTCGCCGCGGTAAGGAAAAACGCCGAACTGAACGGGTTTACGCAAATAAAAACCGAAGAAAACGACGTTTTTGAACTTTTAAGGGAATACAGAAGGCAAAAGCGGAAATTCGGAGTGGTTATCCTAGATCCTCCGGCGTTTACAAAATCCGCCGACACCGTGAAACAGGCGGTAAAGGGATATAAAGACGTAAACGTGCAAGGTCTTAAGTTAGTTGAAAAAAACGGATATCTTATTACGTGCAGCTGTTCGCAGCATCTTTCGGTACAAGGCTTTTTGAATATGATATACGAAAGCGTGTTTGAAAGCGGCGTTCGGGCAAAGCTGGTGGAATTTCGCACACAAAGCAAAGATCACGCTTCGCTTATCGGTACGGAGCAAAGTTTATATCTTAAAGTTGCCGTGCTTAAAATTTTGTAATATGCAATATAAACGATAAAAATATAAGGAGTGTTTTTATGAGCGATTGTAATCACGATTGTTCTTCTTGCGGAGAAAGCTGTTCTCAGCGCGGGATAGAAAAAGAAAAACAAAACAGCAAAAGCAATATAAAAAAAATAATAGGCGTAGTCAGCGGTAAAGGCGGCGTAGGCAAATCGTTGGTTACCGCGCTTCTCGCGTCGGAAGTCGCAAGACGCGGTTTTTCTACCGCGGTGCTTGACGCGGATATCACAGGTCCTTCTATACCAAAGCTTTTCGGTATAAAAGAACGCGCTTATTCGCCCGACGGAAAGTTTCTTCTTCCCGTAGAAAGCGAGAACGGAGTAAAGGTAAT
>CAZXOQ010000070.1:0-6741 GCA_964642415.1 uncultured Christensenella sp.
CGTATACGGCGATTTTATTTATCATTACGATTGCTACAGGCTTTCTTGCGGCGACGACGCCGTTATGCTCGGTCTGACCGACTATTTCGGCGGCAACAATATTTGCTTTATAGAATGGGCTGAAAATATTGCGGACGCGCTTCCGAATACCGTAAAAAGGGTAAAAATAGAAAAAATCGATGAAAACACAAGGAAAATTTCGATATGAGTTATCTTGCGATAGATACTTCGGGCAAGCATCTTACCGTTTTGCTCGAGGCAAACGGAAAAATTTATAAAAGATTCGAAGAAGATTGCGGAGTGAAACATTCCGTTTCTTTAATGCCCGCGATAGAAGAGATTGAAAAAACTTCGGGAATAAAACTTTGCGACGTAAATTTTATCGCTTGCGTTGTCGGTGCGGGTTCGTTTACGGGGATAAGAATAGGCGTTTCAACTGTCAAGGCTTTGTGTTTTGCATACGGCAAACCGGCGCTTTCCGTGACCTCGTTCGATACGCTTGCATATAATGTAAATGAAAGCGTTCTTGCCGTGATAGACGCAGGTCACGGCGGATACTACGTGTGCGGTTATGCAAACGGCGTTACGGATATCCCTCCGGCGTACGTTACCGAAGCCGAACTTCTCGCGCTAAAACAAGGGAGAAGGGTTGTTTCTTTTGAAAATATAGATAAAATAGGCGCTGAAAAGGTTTCTTTATTAGACGGGCTTATCGCGGCTGTAAACGCTAAGAAAAAAGAGCTTATTTCTCCCGACGAAATTATCCCTTTATACATCCGCAAAAGTCAAGCGGAGGAGGGCAGATGATTCGCGATGGCAAGTTTTCCGAGGCGGAAATCGCTTTTATGGCTTCCGCAAGAGAGAAAGGCTTTTCTGACGGTTGGAATGAAAGAATGCTTCGTTCCGCTGCCGAAAACGGGCGAACCGCTTGTTTGATTGCGGAAGAGAACGGCGTTATGCAAGGATTTTTAACTTATACCTTGGGCGCGGACGGAGTAGTCGATTTAGAAGATTTGTTCGTGCTTCCGTTAGAACGGAATAAGGGAACGGGCAGCGCGCTTGTTTCGGCATTTTGCGAAAAAAACGTTTACGCGGGCGCAAAAAAAATTTTTTTAGAGGTAAGAAAAAGCAATCGTAAAGCTATAAGCGTTTACTCTAAATTCGGATTTGCCGTTTTTTCGGAAAGAAAAAAGTATTACGACGACGGCGAAGACGCGTTTGTTATGTTAAAGGAGTTATAATCACGGAAAATTTTCCCGACGCTTATACTAAAGATAAAGGTCAAATACTGTTTTTGCACGGATATCTTTCAAGCGGCAACGCGTTTTTTTTGCAACGGCGTTTTTTTGACCGCGAATATCAGACGTTTGCTCCCGATTTTAAGGGGTTCGGAGATAATCTCGGAATGGAGTATCCATACTCTCTTTCCGATTACGTTTCAGAGTTAAAAGAATACGCCTATAAAAACGGAATAAAAAAACCGCACGCGGTAGCGCACTCGTTCGGGGCGCGCGTGGCGCTTAAATTGGCGGCGGAGGACGAAGATTTTTTCGATTCTCTGGTTCTTACGGGCGCGGCAGGTTTGAAACCTAAAAAAACCTTGCGAAAGAGGGTTAAATCCGCGGAATTTTTCTTTCTTAGCAAATTTATAAAAAAAGAAAAACTTAAGCGGTTTTATTCATCTGATTATTTGGCGCTAAACAGCGTAATGCGGCGCAGTTTCGTTAAAATAATAGAAGAAACGTTAGATTCCGTTTTGCCGAAAATAAAAAACCGTACCCTTTTAATTTTCGGAGATAAAGATACCGAAACGCCGCTGTATATGGCTAAAAGGCTGCATAACGGTATTAAAAACAGTAAACTAACGGTAATAAAAAACGCGGGGCATTTCGCTTTTATCGATAAACCCGCAACGTTCAATTTGGAGGTAAGAGAGTTTTTGCTCGAATAGATATATGTTACCATCGGAATTTAATTCTTTTTCGGATTTATTCGGCGTGCCGTATATATTTTTTCCCGTGGTTGTTTCAGTGTTGACGACGGCGATTATTTTTTTGTCGTCAGCAAAGTTTTTGCTTGTCGCGCAGCAAACGGGTTATTCTCCGCGCGCTTTAAAAACTTGGTACGATAGCGTCGGCGCGAATTATAAAAACAGACTTATGCTTTTAAGCTTAATGTCTTTTTTGGCTTTTTGTTTGGTTAGTTCGTGCTTTATCCCCGTTACGGGTGAAAGCGCCGCCGCTTTTTTCGGATTTGTTCCGTTTGTTTTGTTTACGGCGATATTTATAAAAACCGAACGCGGCGCAAACGTAAAACTTCCGTTTAAGAAAACGGGAAGAGCGATTAGGCTTTGCGTAACCTATTGCGTTGCTTTATTCGTTACGTGCTTGTTGCTTTGTTTTATTGCCGATTCTATTGCTTATCTTGTAAAAAACGACGTGGTTGCGCTTTTAAGATATTGCGTTATCGCGTTTATCCCGATGATTTTTCCCTTTACGATAGTGCTTGCGCTTGCCGTAAATAAACCCTTTGAGAATTTTCGCAACAAGCGGTTTGTCGATAAGGCAAGGCTTATACTTAAACAATCGCGAGCGGTTAAAATAGGAATAACCGGCAGTTACGGCAAAACGAGTGTTAAAGAACTTCTTAAATATATGCTTAGCGAATGCGGCAGCGTTATTTCTACACCGGAATCGTATAATACTCCGCTTGGTATCGCGCTTACCGTAAAAGACGGCGTTGACGCGGATTTTTTTATTGCGGAAATGGGCGCGAAAAAGCAAGGCGACGTAAAAGAATTGTGCGATATCGTTATGCCATCCGTCGGCGTTCTTACGGGAATAAACTTTCAGCATTTACAAACGTTTGGCAGCTCGGTTGCCATAAAAAAGACTAAGTTTGAGTTGTTTGAAAGTCTTGCGGGTGATAAAACCGCGGTGTTTTCAGCCGATAGCGTAGGCTCTAAAGAACTTTACGGAAGGTTTGTCGGCGATAAATATTCCGCGGGAATAAACGGAGATTTCGTCCGTGCCGAAAACGTTGTTCTTTCGGAAAAGGGCTCTTCTTTCGACTTGATTATTAAGGGTGAAAAACCCGTTCGTTGCGAAACGCCTTTGCTTGGCAAACACAACGTTTCTAACGTTTGTCTTGCAGCCGCCGTTGCTTTTAAGCTCGGTGCGTCCGTTTCAAATATTGTTTGCGGCGCGGCAAAGTGTTATCCCGTTCCGCATAGGCTTCAACCGATAAAATCGGAATGCGGCGGAATTATTCTTGACGACGCGTACAATTCAAGCGAAGACGGCGCGTCCGCAGCCCTTGACGTTCTGTCTGAATTCAGCGGTAAAAAAATAGTCGTTACGCCGGGGCTTGTCGAGTTAGGCGAAAGGCAAGAGATTGCAAACGAAGAACTAGGCAAGCGCATTGCCGAAGTTGCCGACGCGGTTGCGATAACCGGCAAAACCAACGTTGACGCATTAAAACGAGGATTATCTTCTAAAATGTCGGAAAGCGAAATTATTTTTGCGGATACGGCAATAGACGCGGTTCAATCGCTCGGAAAAATAAAAGAAGGCGAAGTTTGTTTATTCTTAAACGATTTGCCCGACAGTTTTTCTTAAAATAAAATAAACCGAAGAAACACCAAAGCAAAAAAATTTAGCGGAGGTGTTTTTTTATGAAAAATGTAGCAGTGTTTTTCGGCGGGGTTTCGCCCGAACGCGACGTTTCCGTAATAACGGGAGCGCTTACCCTCAATTCGATTGATAAGCGAGAATACAATCCCGTTCCCGTTTATATTGACGGCAACGGAAGATGGTTTTCGGGTGAGGAGTTGTTCGATATAGACGGGTATAAAAATTTAAACTACAAAAAACTTAAAAGAGTAGCCTTGCTTACCGACGGCGTATTATATGAAATAAAGGGCAAAAAGCTAAAAATAATAGGCGAAATTTTTGCCGTTATAAACTGTATGCACGGTGGCGGCGGCGAAAACGGAAGTCTTTCGGGATACGTAGAGCTATGCGGCTTGCCGCTTGCATCGCCCTCGGTTTTGCCGTCTGCCGTCGCAATGGATAAATCGGCGTCGAAACTCTTTTTTAAAGGAGCAAAGATACCGTGTTTGCCGTTTGTCGTCGTAAAAAGGGGCGAAGATTTGCCGAAAGAACTTTCTTTTCCTTTTCCCGTAATCGTAAAACCCGCTTGCGGAGGTTCTAGCATAGGCATAAACGTGGCTTCTGATATAGAAGCGTTAGATTCCGCCGTTAAAGAAGCGCTTAAATTCGGTGAAAAAGCCGTTATAGAGCCGTATATAAAAGAATATACGGAAATAAATTGCGCCGCCTATCGCAATGCCGACGGAAAAATCATTACTTCCCCATGCGAAAAACCCGTTAAAAAAGAGGAAATTCTTTCGTTTGACGATAAATATTCCGACGGCGCGCACGAGTTTCCCGCTAAAATAAGCGATAAAACAGCCGATAAAATACGGAGATTTGCCGCTCGCATTTACGAGATATTCGGCTTTGACGGGGTTATGAGAACAGACTTTATGGTTATAAACGGCAAGGTTTTTGTTAACGAAATAAACTCTGTTCCGGGTTCGCTCGCTTTTTATTTGTTTTGCGATACGCTTAAAGATTTTTCTTCTATGCTAAACGAACTGATATCTTCCGCCGTGAAAAAGCATAAAGAGAAAAAAGGATACGTAACGCATTATCGATCCGAGATATTGTCTTTTAACGGAGCAAAGGGCGCTAAGCGCCGTTAAAACGCTTGTAAAATAATACGCTTTATGATAAAATATCGGTAAACTCGATTTGTTTACGGAGAACGTTATGGATAGAATAAAAATGAAAACGCCGCTCGTCGAAATGGACGGGGACGAAATGACGAGAGTGCTTTGGCAATGGATTAAAGAAATATTGATAGAGCCTTTTGTAGAGCTTAAAACGGAGTATTACGATTTAGGGCTTAAAGAGCGCGATAAAACCGACGATACGGTTACCGTCAATGCGGCGCTCGCCACAAAAAAATACGGCGTTGCCGTAAAATGCGCCACTATAACGCCTAACGTCCAAAGGGTTGAAGAATACGGGCTTAAGAAAATGTGGAAAAGTCCTAACGGAACGATTCGCGCCGTGTTAGACGGAACGGTTTTCCGCGCGCCCGTTCAGGCTGACGGAATAAAACCGTATATCCCTTCCTGGAAAAAACCGATAGTTATAGCAAGGCACGCTTACGGCGATATATATAAGGCGGTAGACGGCGCTGCCGGCGTGGGCAAAGCCAAACTTGTTTATACCGATAAAAACGGAAAGGAAGTAACGGAAGAAATTTTCGATTTTAAAGACGGCGGCGTAGTTTGCGCTATGCATAATACCGATAAAAGCATAAGAAGCTTTGCTCGCTCTTGCTTTAACTATGCGTTAGACGTAAAACTTCCGCTATGGTTTTCGTCTAAAGATACCATAAGCAAAATTTACGACGGCAATTTTAAAAGAATTTTCGCCGAAGTATACGAACAAGAATATAAAGATAAATTTGCGGCGGCAAATATCGAGTATATGTATACGTTGATAGACGACGCCGTTGCCAGAATAATCCGCAGCGAAGGCGGCGTGGTTTGGGCGTGCAAAAATTACGACGGCGACGTTATGAGCGATATGATAGCAACGGCATACGGCAGTCTTGCTATGATGACGAGCGTTCTTGTTTCTCCCGACGGGATTTACGAATACGAAGCGGCTCACGGTACGGTTACGCGTCATTATTATAAATATATTAAGGGAGAAGAAACCTCAACCAATCCCGTTGCGACAATCTTTGCGTGGACGGGCGCTCTTAAAAAACGCGGCGAGTTAGACGGGCTTTCCGATTTAGTAGACTTTGCGGATAGATTAGAAAAAGCCACCGTTGCGGTTATAGAAAGTGGAAAAATGACGGGTGATCTCGTCGGATTATTCCGTAAAGAGGGGATAACTCCCGTAAAACTCAATTCTCGCGAATTCTTAAAAGCCATTGCGGAAAGATTATAAGGATATAAGCGTATAACGCAAAAAAACAAACGGGTAGTTGCCGCAAGGCAAAAATCCGTTTGTTTTTGCAAACAAAAAAATTTTCTATTATCGGTTAACCGACTATCCCTTCGATAAACGCTTTTACCGCAAGCGCAAATAAAATCACCGCGCCTGCCCATTGTGCGTATTTTCCGAGCATTTTACCTAGCGATTTGCCTATAAGCAATGCCAGCGCCACTATCGTAAAAGTCACCGCGCCGATAATCGCCGCCGCGATAAATATCGAAAAAGTCAGCGAAACCGAAAACGTTACGCCTATCATAAGCGCGTCTATGCTAGTGGCAACCGCTTGCATAGCAAGCACGCCGATAGTAAAGGTAGAATTTTTCGGGGGTTGTGCGTTTTCTCCGTTTCCGTCGCCATTTTTTATTTCCGCTACGTTATCTATAACGATTTTTAGCGAAAGGATAAAGAAGATTGCCGCGGTAATGAATTTAGAAACGGTTTCTAAATATCCTGAAAACACCGAACCGACGTAAAACCCGATAACTGGCATCAAAAATTGAAAAAGCGCAAACGCCGCCGGCATAGCCCATTCTTTAGCGCGCGTAAGCGTGTTTTTATAGGTTGTACAATTGGCTATCGTCAGCGCAAAAGCGTCCATGGCAAGCGCCACGCCGATAAGAATTACTTCTAAATAGAGCATAATAAAGGCTTCCTATAAAAT
>CAZXOQ010000071.1:0-6665 GCA_964642415.1 uncultured Christensenella sp.
TGTTAAGGCTTTGAAGTCAAATGTGTTTGACTACCATTTAAAATTACACTATACTCAAACAGAATATTTTCACAAAATCACCTTCAATATGTTTGACTACCATTTAAAATTACACTATACTCAAACTACTCTTGCGCTGTCTGTGATATGTTTATGGTTTGACTACCATTTAAAATTACACTATACTCAAACTCAGGCTGACAGAGCTAATGCGAACCCGACGTTTGACTACCATTTAAAATTACACTATACTCAAACTGATACAAATATTATTATTATATTTTACGTGTTTGACTACCATTTAAAATTACACTATACTCAAACTTGCGTTCGTGTGAACAGAAATTCTATATTGTTTGACTACCATTTAAAATTACACTATACTCAAACTGTCAACAATTTTATTACGCATTACGTAAAGTTTGACTACCATTTAAAATTACACTATACTCAAACTAACTTCCTTGTGTTCTGTTCTTTACGCTGGTTTGACTACCATTTAAAATTACACTATACTCAAACACCAGTACAAAGAAATTGCGTCTGCAATAAGTTTGACTACCATTTAAAATTACACTATACTCAAACCTCAAATTTGAGCATATTTGCGCACTATACGCAGTATTTAAATGATAGCAAGCGTAATTCTTATGTTTATAATACCACAATTAAGGCTAATTTACAACTATTTCACATAAATCGTCGTCGATTATTAGCATTTTTTTATTAATCGAATAAGACAACTGATTTTTTTCGATAAGCAACACATTTACAGACGAATATGCAATATGTTCAGCGAGTTTATCAAAATCCTCTTTATTCAAAAAAGCAGAAATCCCGACAAAAATTAGAAGTTTTACGTCTGTGAAAGCGCAAATTGCATCTATAAAAGCCACCACCTTTTCGAGAATTCCGCTATAATCTTCTTTAAGCTGTAATTTCATTGCCTTAAACATTTCGGTAAACAGAAAATCCTCGTTATATTCTACAGGATAATCGCACTCCAACCCCAACATTTCCATCAGGGCTAATATTTTACATCTAATAGCCCATTGTTCCGCCGTAAATTTTTCATCAACCAATCGCTGAAGCAACGAGAATAATCCGTTGGTTATTTTTTTATCTTGCAAGGACAAATTAAAAACATCAAAAACAATGAGCCCATACTTTTTAAAAGATATCTCTTTTTCGCCTTCGGCTATAATAAACTTTCCGTCCTCGCCACGCTGTTGAATAAAGAAATCGTTGCAATATTCATAAAGTTTAGTTGCGTTTTCGACGACAAGCATCGCGAAATTTTCGCTAAGCGACAACGGTTCGGAAAAATCGAAATGACAGATTTTCATTGCACACCTCAAAAAACGACAAGCCTTTTGTCGCTTGTTTCAAAAGTATCGTCCGCCTCGCCCACAAGAAATTCTATTCTCTCAAACTGCCGCTCTGTTACCGTAAGCACTTGAACAAGCCCTTTTTTAATTTTATGCTTGCGCAAATTTGCAATTGCAGCATCGCATGCCGTATTATTTAAAACTATTTTAGAATATACGGATTCTTGCATCATTACGTATCCGCTTTTAATAAGAAACTTACGAAAAGCCCTATAGTCAGCTCGTTCTTGAGAACTCTCGGTTGGCAGGTCAAAAAAAACAACCACTCTCATAAACCTATAACTCATAACTTTTAATATCTATGGTTTCGTTACCTATAAGCGCATCGAAAACGCTTTTTACATATTCAGAAATTGCATCAGTTAAAGTGCGCTCTTTGTCTGCAATTTTTACGCGCAAATTAAAAATATCTTGCATAATCCGCTTATGCTCGGTATTGAATTCGCTACCACGCAAGCCGTATACCAAATAATCAACGACAGGTCGAAAGGGCTCCATTAAATCACTCGACAGATTAAATTGATTAAAGTCATTGCGATGAAATAGCCCGATTCGTGTATCGTATCCGTTAGCGACTATTTCGCGATTAAACGCCGAAAGTATTAACGTATAACCATAATTAAGCGCCGCATTTATAAAGCAATCGTCCGAGCGAGAAAAATCGGCGCCGAAAACAGAATTAAAATAAACTTTTGCCGCATGCCCTTCCCTATTAGTACAATCTCCGTCCTCTACCTGCTCGGCATAAGCAAAAAGCATTTCGGCTCGTTCGACTTTAAGTTTAACCATAAGCGAAGCCTGTTGCATAATTTTTTGCTTAACAATCTCACGCCAAACCTCGCCTTTGCGTTTTTCATCCCAACTTATTTGCATTTTAAGTTTACGGCTACAATCATGGCTTCCGTAAAAAGGCAATAATTGAGATAACGGATTATGTTTTTCATTGCAAAAGACCAAGTTGATTTTATTTTTTACAAGCTCAGATAATAGCACCGCCGTTATTGCAACGGCGGGTGTTTCAACTATTATCGTGGATATTTCCGATAAATGAATCTTTTTATTTTTTTCTCCGCGACAAACGAGATATCCGAGCTTATACTCGAGCTTACATCGCGAAGTTATAACTATCGTACGCCAACTCATTCGTTATAATAATCCAAAAGATTTGTTACGTTCCTGTAGTGCCCGGTGGGCGATTGAGTAATTAACAAAACCTTTTCCGTCAGTTTTATAAATTTAGAACGTAAAATCGTCCCCGCATGCGCCCCTCCGCCTAAAGAAGTTAAATTGGATAACGTCCGATTGCATTGGAACAAACGCAATATTTCAAACAGCGTATCACACTGTTTTTCGATGGATAAAGCCATAAAACCTTCTTCACCTCGGCTCAAGTTCTCTATTTGCGCACCGAATCCGGGAAGCAGCGAATAAGGTTTTTGAGAGAGTTTACCGCAAAACAACTTATATACCGCCAAATTTTGGTCCGCGGTAATACCGTCAAATTCGTTTATTTTGCAAACTTTGCGAGCCTTTTTATTGCGATCCAAATATTTGGAAATATTTTTTACGTAAGCATAATCTCTTTCGTCAAGTAAAAGTTGATTAGCATTACAAAAAATAACACTTTTCCCAGTTTTACCTCTTAGCCAAACATAAGCACCGTTTAAGTTTAAAAGCGAATTAAGCTTTATCGGTTCCAAAACTATTTTCGGATTTTTAAGTTCTCCGTTTTTCACTAAGTATTCGAGCTTTTTGTCGGTTCCCAGCTTGTCGATATAAATAGGAATCGCTTCAAGAGATAACAATCTTTCTCCCTTTTTGCCGTCGCTTAGCACAAGCGAAAAATACGCAGTCGTCGCGCTGTCGTATCCGCCGTATTTTGACGTGTCCGAAATGGCTCCGGTTGCTTTCAACGGCACTAACTTATCGTTAGCGCCCTTCTTTTTTACCGTTGCGTTAAATAATTCACCATTGCCCATAGAAGTAAAGCGCACAACTCGACAGGTATCCCTTAACGCAATTTGCCTTATGCGAGATTTATAAGAAGGTTTCCAAGCACCCTTAACCTCATAAGCAAACGGGCACTTTACAGTGCATTGATCGGATGGATACAATCTTAAAAATTTTAACGGATCGCGATTATACTTACATAAATAAGTATTGCCGACAACTATATTAAAATACGCGTCTTTGGCATGATGAAGATCGTTAACCTCACGCACTTTTTTAAACCTAATTCCGTCTAAATCTTTAAAATCAGAAACGTTTTTCGCTTTCGAATAAACGACTTCCGTATCCGGATAAAGCGTTTTAAGTATCTTAATTATTGCTTTGGTGCTCTGCCGTGTTTCTACGAGTTGACGATTAATAAAATCTGCGCACTCGTCTAACGAAAGCGGAGTCGAGCGAGTCAGTCTATAATATTTCTCATCCGATATTAATTGGTGTTCTTTCCACTCACGCCAAGTCGGAGTCATTTTCGCACGTACGTCGGAAGCAATAGGATATTCGTCTTGTTTTGCGTTATTTACCGTTTTATAACACAAAACACGGTTGTTGAGGCTGTCGTCTTTTATTTTCGATTGCGGATAAACATGATCGATATCAACTATATTTGTATTAAATACCTCTTCGAGTTTTATTGCTTTACCGGTATACGCACATACTCCGCGTTGCATATAATATAACAAGAGTTTATCGCTTGAAAATTTATTATCGGGAGTATTCTCGATTTCGCTTTTCCAATCACGCGATTCATCTTTGATATTTTTATACAAATCAATTATTCGTTGCTTACGCGACGGAATCGTTTTGCCTTTTTTATCTGTTTCCTCCCCTCTCGCAACCTCCACGAATATTCTTTCAGGTGGAAGTCCTTGTATTTTAGTTATTTCTTTAACCAAGCATACCGTACGCCAAATAGCACGCTTCACGGACGGCGAACAATAAAGATCCACAACCGTTTTATAAGTCACGTTGTCACCTTTTAAGTCGCCGTTATAGTCTTCTATGGCTTTTAAATATCCGCATTTTGCAGACAACAGTTCCATAAAGTTTTTGCCCGTTTCGCGCATTGCCGTAATGATGTTTCTCACCTCGCCGCCAACGCCTACCGATATTTCCCCGTCACCGTCCAACTCGTATATTTCAGTCAATAGTTTTTTAGAAAGTTTACCCCAACCGGAACAGTTAAAATCCTTTAATTTTTTTATTATATCATTCGGCAACTTTAATTCACGCCGTATGCGCTCGGCAATCCGCTCTTTATCGCTCATAACGGTAAACCAGACGATTATTCTTTCGCAAACGTCTCGGTCGTAACACTCGCCAAATACTTTGCGCATAAAAATATATGAAGACATCGAACTTTTAAACTCTCCGTCAACGCCGCCGAAATTTTCTTTCTTGCCCTCGCCCTTTTCTATGTAACCAAGCATTTCCAGCCTTTTACCGATTTTTGCAAGCGTTACCTTCTTTTCGGTTAAAGCAAGCTCGTAAACGGCTTTTCTTCCGCTTTCATCAAGACGGTTACCGCAAAAGGTTAGATTATTCAATTCGTTCAGCAGCATAAACTCCTGATATAAAATCGACGCCTTCGGCAAAACGTCCTCACCTACAAGATAGGTGCATTTATTTGTCATTCTATTGATAAATTCGTCTTCCGAAGCGTTTTTATCGACTATATCGTCAAAGTTCCACGGAGTAATTTTCAATCTTTCTGTGCCGGGATATTTTTTCACCCAAGCAAATCCGCTTTCGGCATGCGCATCATTCAACGGCCCCACATAATAGGGAATGCGGAAGGTTAAAAGCTTAATTATCTTCTCCTCTACAGTATATCCGTCTTCTTTGCTATCTAAAAAAGAAAAATTAGCTGAAGCATTTTTAAGAATAATACGCAGTTCCGCTTCATGCACCTGATAGGGAATTACGCCGTTTGAGGGAGTACGAAGCTTTTGCATAAACGTGCCTTCGTCTATTTTTCTTGAAATCTCCGCGTCCGTAATATTTAGAGTTTTTAAATATTTATAAAACTCTTCCTTGCTAGCCTTCTTACTACGCTGTTTGTTAAAATCACCTACATATGCCGGATAGTTAGCAAGATCTTTTGATTTTAAATGAAAAACCTCTTTCTTGCGTTCGGGACAATGCTCGTCAATATATTGTTTAAGTAAAATCACATCGCGATGATGCTCTTCGTATTTTTCAACCATTGCTTGCGAAATATACGAATAGTCGCCGAGTATTTCTGTCAAAACAGCCCAATCGTAAATCGTTTTTAATTGCTCGATAAGAAAAAATTCTTCTTCGGATAATACACTTCTCAAACTATCGTCTGAATAATTCACGTCGTCAAAGCAAAAATCTTTTATTTCGCGCTCTTCTTCGTCGCCAAATAATTCTTTAAAATTAACTTTTTTGCCCACGATCGCTTTTATAACCGCAACACTCGGTTTTTGACTCGCATGCAAAACGGATTTCAACTTGCGCTCTTTTTCACTTTTTCCTACCTTTTTATCGACCAAAATATCCAAAGCTTCGTCAATGCTTTCAAGCACAAGCACGCTTTGCTCGTTTTCATCGTTCAATTCGGCAAGCACGCCGTTTATATTGAAAAAAGCTTTTTTAACGTTAGTCTTATCGTCGACTTCTATTTTCTGACCTTCAAATAAAAAATGTCCCCTGTTTTTAACGATATGATGAACGGCAAGATATAACAAGCGAACGTCGGCTATACTCTTTGCCTCTTCGGGATCAAGAAAAGCCGCACGCAAATGATAAATAGTAGGATATTTTTTATAGTAATCCTTATCGGTAAAACTTTCGTCGTTAAAAATGCTGTATTTCCCGCGCACTTTTTTATCACGCGCAAGAAGCTTACTGTCTTCAAGTCTATAAAAAAAGCCAGCGTCTTTTTTTACAACTTCTTCCGCAAACAACTCTTGCAGTAGTTTAATTCTTTGCCTCGTTCTTGCAACTCTTCGGCGCGCAGTTCTAAAGCCTCGTCTACCCGCCGCAGTCGACGCTTCGTCAAACAAATAAACGCCCCAAAAATCACGCCCCCTATCACGCAAAAGTTCGTAGTCCTCGTCCGTAACAGCCCAGCCAATAGACTCCGTCCCTACATCCAAACCTAAAAAATACTTATCATTTTTGCTTTTCTTGTCGTATTTCATTGACATCTCCTCTCGTTTTAAGTTATAATATGTTTATCAAATGGCTGACTACCATTTAAAATTACACTATAAGGTTCAAATAAGTTTTTACCAAATCGCC
>CAZXOQ010000072.1:0-6653 GCA_964642415.1 uncultured Christensenella sp.
TAAGTAATTAAAGGAGTTACAAAATGGCTAAAAAATCAATGATAAATAAGCAGCAGAAACCTGCTAAATTTTCTACCCGTGCCTACACGAGATGCTCCATTTGCGGACGTCCTCACGCGGTTATCCGCAAATACGGCGTATGCCGTATATGCTTCAGAAATCTTGCTTATAAGGGCGAGATTCCCGGAGTAAAAAAGGCAAGCTGGTAAAGGAAGGAGGACACAATTATGACAGACGTTATTGCAGATATGCTTACGCGTATCAGAAACGCTCTTTCTGCGAAGCACGAAACGGTTGAAATTCCGGCTTCCAACACCAAAAAAGCTATCGCTCAAATTCTTCTTGACGAAGGCTACGTTAACGGCGTTGAAATTTTAGAAGGCGTTCAGGGTACTATAAAAATCACTCTCAAATATGACGGAGCTAACAAGGTTATAACCGGTCTTAAGAGAGTCAGCAAGCCCGGTCTCCGCGTTTACGTGGGTACCGAAAAAATCCCCGAAGTCCTCGGCGGACTCGGAATTGCGATTTTATCAACCTCTAAGGGTATTATGACTGGTAAAAACGCTAAAAAGGCTCATCAGGGCGGCGAAGTTCTCGCTTACGTTTGGTAACAGGAGGTATAACAAAATGTCAAGAATCGGAAACGAACACATTATTTTACCCGCCGGCGTTACCGTTGAAATTAAGAATAACGAAATAACCGTTAAGGGACCTAAAGGAACGCTTGTTCAATCTTACGATCCCATTATTACTCCCAACGTAGAAGGCAACGTTGTTAGCTTTACAAGAGCTAACGATTTAGGACCTACCAAAGCTAAGCACGGTTTATATCGCGCGCTTACCGCAGGTATGGTTAAAGGCGTTACCGAGGGCTACAAAAAGAGTTTAATTGTTAACGGCGTAGGTTGGAAGGTTGCTAAACAGGGCAACAAGGTTGTTATGAACGTTGGTTTCTCTCATCCCGTAGAGGTTGCCGAAGAAGCCGGAATAGTTCTTGAATGCCCCTCTCAAACCGAAATCGTTGTAAGCGGTATCGATAAGTGCAAGGTTGGTCAGTTTGCCGCTAAGGTAAGAGGCGTTAGAGAGCCCGAACCTTATCACGGATACGGTATCCGTTATAGCGACGAAGTGATCGAAAGAAAGGTCGGTAAAGCCGCAGGCTCTAAGGGCTAAGCTTAAATGACTTTTAGTGGGAGAGCTTTTGCTCTCCTGCCGAGTGCGGAACGCATCCGCGAAAAGTATTTATAGGAGAAAATCGATTATGATTAGCAAAATCAACAAAAATCAAGATAGACTTAAAAGACATAAGAGAGTCAGAGCAAAGGTGAAAGGCACTGCGGAAGCTCCTAGACTTTCCGTTTACAGAAGTCTTACTCATATTTACGTTCAGATTATAGACGACGTTAAGGGAAATACCTTGGTTACGGCGTCTACGCTCGATAAAGAAATCAAAGCTTCTTTATCCGGCAAGGACAAGAAGGCGCAAGCTTTCGCTGTTGGCGAGCTTGTTGCTAAGAAGGCACAGGCTAAGAAGATAAGCACCGTTGTTTTTGACAGAGGCGGTTATCTTTACACCGGCAGAGTTGCGGCTCTTGCCGACGGCGCTAGAAAGGGCGGCCTTCAATTCTAATAAATCAAGGAGAAATCTATTATGGCAAGAGACAATAACAGATCGCCCAGAAGGGCGGAAGAAAACGACGGTTTAATTAAAAAGACCATCGCTATAAACCGCGTTACTAAGGTCGTTAAAGGCGGTAGAAACATGAGATTCGCCGCATTCGTAGTAGTAGGCGACGGCGCGGGTAAAATCGGTTGCGCTATGGGTAAATCAACCGAAGTTCCCGAGGCTATCGATAAGGCTACCGCAAGAGCTAAAAAGAATATGGCGCCCGTTTCGCTTCTCGGAACGAGTATTCCTCACGAGGTATTAGGTAAGTTCGGCAGAGGTTCCGTTCTTATGATGCCCGCTGAAGAAGGTACCGGTGTTATCGCCGGAGGTCCTGTTCGTTCGGTTATGGAAGCCGTAGGTATTACCAATATCAGAACCAAATCTCACGGAACTAACAACCCCATAAACTGCGTTAAAGCAGCTATCGAAGGTTTGAAATCCTTGAGAACCGCAGAACAGATCGCCGCTATCCGCGGAAAGTCTGTTGAAGAAATTAACGGTTAAGGAGGACTGAACAATGGCTACCAAAAAAACCGCAAACGAAAAAATTAAGGTTACGCTCGTGAAAAGCACGATTTCCGCGCTTCCGGCTCATAAAAAAGTAGTAGAAGCGTTAGGGCTTAAAAAGATTAACTCTTTTAAGATTCACGATGCAAATCCCTGCATACTCGGCATGATTGATAAGGTAAGCTACCTTCTCAAAGTCGAAAACGTAAAATAAAGGAGCAACAACATGAGATTAGGAAATTTAAGTCCCGCAGAAGGCGCGGTTACGCCTGCTAAAAGACTTGGCAGAGGTATCGGCTCGGGTCTTGGCAAAACCAGCGGTAAGGGACATAAAGGTCAATGGGCAAGAAGCGGCGGTGGAGTTCGCCCCGGATTTGAAGGCGGTCAAATGCCCCTTATCCGTCGTATTCCGAAGCGCGGCTTTAACAACCATTTCAGAAAAGTTTACAGCATAGTTAATCTTTCCGTTTTGGAGAGCTTTGAAAACGGCGCGACGGTTGACGCAATCGCGCTTAACGATAAAGGTCTTATAAAAATCGTTAAAGGCAGCGTCGGTCTTAAGGTCTTGGGTAACGGTACTCTTACCAAGTCGCTCACGGTTAAAGCCGATTGCTTCTCTGCTTCTGCTAAAGAAGCTATAGAAAAAGCCGGCGGTAAAGCAGAACAACTGTGAACACCCCTATAATAAGGAGGTTAAAATGTGGCAGACTATAGTAAATGCCTTTAAAATTAAGGAAGTAAGAAGAAAAATTCTTATAACCCTCGCGCTCTTATTCGTGTATAGAATAGGTTGTTATATTCCGGTTCCCGGCGTAACGTTGTTCGAAGGAATGGAAGATTACACCTTCTTACAATTGATGAGTGCAGTTTCCGGCGGAGCGCTTCAATACGGTACTTTTTTTGCTATGGGTATCGGACCGTACATCAACGCGTCCATTATCATACAGCTTTTAACGGTAGGTATCCCCGCGCTCGAAAGACTTTCTAAGCAAGGTGAAGAGGGTAGACGTAAAATCAATACTTATACGAGAATTTTAACTCTCGTATTGGCAATTGCTCAAGCAATCGGTATACTTGTCGCGTTCGGAATCGATTCTAGCGCGTTGTTCGGTAGCGAGGGCTTCGCTAACTTCTTAAGCTATGCGTTCTTGGTTATCGTATATACCGCAGGCGCGTCGCTTACGATGTGGATTGGTGAAAGAATTACCGATTACGGTGTATCTAACGGTATATCGATGCTTATTTTTGCCGGTATTCTTTCTTCAGCAGGCACTGCGATTTTAGGTCTTATCAAAAACCTTTTCAACGCGGATTTGGCTGCTAACGCAGCGTGGTCTTTAGTTGCGTTCGTTATTGCGGCGATAGTTATTTTCGCGGCAATCGTTACGGTTGAACTTGCGGAACGCAAAATTCCCGTACAATACGCTAAACAAGTTAAAGGCAGAAAAATGTACGGCGGTCAGTCCACCCATATCCCCATTAAAGTTAACTCTTCGGGCGTTATGCCTCTCATCTTCGCGTTTGCAATTTTGAGTTTCCCCGATTTGATAATGAACCTCTTCGGCGTAAAAACAGCCAACACGTGGTGGGGACGCAATATGGGAACGGGTTCTTGGCTTTATATGGTTGTTTTATGCTTGTTGATTTTATTCTTTGCATATTTCTACAACCAAATACAGTTCAATCCGGACGACATAAGCAAAAGCATTCAGGGCAACGGCGGTTTTATCCCCGGTACTCGCCCCGGCAAGCCTACGGCGGATTATCTCCGCAGAGTTTCTAACAGAATAACTCTTTTCGGAGCAATATTCCTTGCAATCGTAGCACTTGTTCCTTCACTTATATTCAAAGCGATAGATTCCGGTTTGGTTAACGTTTTCTCCGCTACGGGACTTTTGATTATGGTTTCCGTTGCGCTTGAATTCGATCAAGCTCTTCAATCGCAAATTATGATGAAAAATTATAAAGGTTTCTTAAAGTAATATGAAAATCGTACTTCTCGGCGCGCCGGGAAGCGGAAAAGGAACACAAGCGGAGCTTTTAGTTGAAAAACTCGGTTATCCGCATATATCCACGGGCGATATTTTCAGAGATAATATCAAAAGAAAAACGCCCTTGGGTATCAAAATCGAAGAAATCATAGATCGTGGCGATTTTTGCCCCGACGAGATCACCGTCGAAATAGTTAAAAATAGACTTTCCTTACCCGACTGCGCAAATAATTATATTTTAGACGGTTTTCCGAGAAATACGTTTCAAGCGGAACAACTCGAATTATTCGGTTCTCCCGAACTTGTCGTAAATCTCGACGTTTCCGAAAAAACGATAATTCATCGCATAACCGGTAGACGCGTTTGCTCAGAATGTAAAGCTTCTTATCACACGGACCGCATTGGTAATGAAACTAAATGCGCTAAGTGCGGCGGAATGTTGTACGTCAGAGAAGACGATAATCCGGAATCCGTTAAAGAAAGACTTACCGTATATAACCTTCAAACGAAACCGCTTATCGATTTCTACGCTAAAAAGAATAAGTTAATAACTATTAGCGGCGAAGGTTCGGGCGAAGAGGTCTTTAACGAAGTAATTAAGGTTATAAAATAATGATTACGGTAAAAACCGATGCCGAAAAAGAGCGTATGCGTGTAAGCGGCAAGCTTACTAAAAACGTTTTAGAATTACTCGGCAACAGCATACGCGTCGGTATGACGACGGCTGAACTAGACAGAATTGCTTACGATTATATTCGGTCGGTTGGCGCTGAACCTTCATTTCTAAATTACGAAGGATATCCCGCTTCGACGTGTATTTCGATTGACGATATGGTAGTTCACGGAATCCCTTCCGACGACGTGTTTATTAAAGAAGGTCAAATCGTTTCCGTTGACGTCGGCGTAAAGTACGACGGATACCACGGCGACGCCGCAAGAACTTTCATCGTCGGTAACGTTTCGGAAGAAAAGAAAAAACTTGTTGACGTTACTAAAGAATGTTTTTTCAAAGCGGTTGAACATTTGAGAGCCGGCGTGCCTCTGGGCGATATCGGATATTACGTTCAATCACATGCCGAATCAAACGGTTACGGAGTGGTTAAAGCGTTAGTCGGTCACGGTATCGGTAGAGAAATGCACGAAGATCCTTCCGTACCTAATTACGGAAGAAAAGGTACGGGTATTCGCCTTAAAAGCGGTATGACGATAGCTATAGAACCTATGATAAATATGGGTACGTGGCAAGTTAAGTTTTTAAGGGACGGTTGGGGCGTGGTCACCGCAGACGGAAAGCCATCTGCTCATTACGAAAATACCGTTTTGATTACCGATGACGGTGCGGAGATTCTTACGCTGTGAGTAAAAATGCATTTAATCGCGGAGATACGGCTTTAAGCCTTAAAGGTCGCGACAAGGGTAATTATTTTATAATAATCGACTCGGAAAACGGTTTTGCTTGGGTTGCGGACGGAAAAGTTCGTAAATCATCTAAACCGAAAAAGAAAAACGTAAAGCACTTAAAAAAGATTTCTACGGCGTCTTTTACAGAGATTGCCGAAAGAATAAACAAGGGCGAGCCAATCGCTGATAAAAAAATAAAAAAAGCGATAAAGGCTTTAAACGAAAAAATATAGGAGGAAAAGTTTGTGTCAAAAGACGACGTAATCGAAACCGAAGGCGTAGTCCGCGAGGCATTGCCTAACGCAATGTTCAAGGTGGAACTGTCTAACGGGCATATTATTACGGCTCATATATCGGGCAAGCTCCGCCAACACTATATAAAAATTATAGAAGGCGACAGCGTTAAACTTGAAATGAGCCCTTACGATTTGACCAAGGGCAGAATTACTTGGCGCAGCAAATCCTAAAACAAAACAATCCAAGGAGATAAAAAAATGAAAGTTAGACCTTCTGTAAAGCCTATGTGCGATAAGTGCAAGGTAATAAAAAGAAACGGCAAAGTTATGGTTATTTGTTCTAAAAACAAAAACCACAAACAACGTCAGGGTTAAAGTATTCTAACCCGTCGGGTTAGAGAGAATACAAGGAGCCATCGCGTTATGCGCTGCATCATTCCACTGCATCGCAGCTGTGGCATTTATATAAAAAAACAATTTTTCGATAAAATACGGAGGTATTTGACAAGATGGCACGTATAGCCGGTGTTGATTTGCCCAATAACAAGAGAGTCGAAATAGGTATTACGTATATTTACGGTATCGGACTCCCCACGGCAAAGAAAATCATCAAAGAAACGGGTGTTAACCCCGATACGAGAGTTAAGGATTTAAGCGAAGCGGACGTAGCTAAGCTTCGTGAATATATCGAACACAACCTTCACGTAGAAGGTGATTTACGCAGTGAAATAAGCCTTAATATCAAAAGACTTATTGAAATCGGATGCTATCGCGGCGTTCGCCACAGAAAAAGTCTGCCCGTAAGAGGACAGAGTTCCAAGAGAAACGCGAGAACGAGAAAAGGTC
>CAZXOQ010000073.1:0-6627 GCA_964642415.1 uncultured Christensenella sp.
CGTTAAGGTTAAGGAAGAAATACTTTTCATTTTTTTTAGCCTTTGTTTTTTTTATATTTTATCGCTTTTAAATTAAAAAAATATTAAACTTAACCGTTAAACAAAAAAATATTATAAAAACTCTTTTAATCTGCTTTCGTAACTTTCTTCTATTCTAGCAAGTTTTTCGGCTATTTTTTTCACTTCAGGTGCAATTACCTCTTTATTAGCCTCAATTGCTCTGTATATATCAGCAACGCCCGTTACGGTTCCTTTTATCATCATTTCCGCAAGGTCGGATCTGTTGTCACTTTTTGCCGTATTCATTTTTACTGCGGCTTTCATCATCATTTTTTTAATCGTTCCTATGTCTTTTGCTTCTATTCCGTTTTCTTTCATTAAAGAAGAAATTTCGCCGATTATTTTTTCATAACCGTCGTATTGTTCTTTTAATTCGTTTTTAAATTTTAAATCCGTTATTTCTTCGTTTAAATCGTTAATGGATTGTAGTGCCGTATGCGCGTTTTTATATAAGTCGTTTAATATTTGTCCGTTTATTTTTTTATCGGTCATTATAATGTCTCCTTTTAATAAAAAGTATTTGAAAATGATAAAAAATTATGCAAATCGTTTGACTTCGGTCATTTTTTAGTGTATATTATATGGGAACCGCTCGAAACGGGCTTTTTAAGTTTGCATTTTTCGCAATGCCTAGTGCTTCGGCGAGATTGGACAGGGAGGTATAAATATGTACGCTATTATTGCTAACGGTTCCAAACAGTATAAGGTTACCGTAGGTGAAACGGTTAAGTTCGAAAAGCTTGCCGCTAACGTTGGAGATAAAGTTGAATTCGAAGTTCTTCTTATATCCGATGAAAACGGGGTAAAACTCGGTGAAGACGTTAAGTCGGTTAAAGCAGTAGGCGAAGTAGTTGCACAAGATAAAATGAAGAAGATTATCGTGTACAAATACAAGGCTAAGAAGAACGTAAGAAAGAAGCAAGGCCACAGACAGCCGTTTACGGCAGTTAAAATCGATTCTATCGGTTAAAAATTATTGACATTCGGAGGACATTAATATGATACTTATCAGATTATTTGCTCATAAAAAAGGTGTCGGTAGTACCAGAAACGGCAGAGATAGCGAATCAAAACGTTTAGGTGCTAAGCGTGCAGACGGTCAAACCGTTCTCGCAGGCAACATCATTTATACGCAAAGGGGCACTCACATTCATCCCGGTGTAAACGTAGGTATCGGCAGCAACGATACGCTCTACGCTCTTGCCGACGGTGTTGTTAAGTACGAAAGATTGGGCAAAGACAAAAAACAAGTAAGCGTATATACGAAGTAATTAATTTTACAAAACTTAGACAAGGATTTAATAATCCTTGTCTTTTTTTTGAAAAGTCAAGCATTTTTATAGAATTTTTTTTAGATTTTCAAAAAAATTTTGTCCGTATGATAAAATACCCGTTGAAAAGTGATAGTTTCGACGGGTATTGTCTTTTTCATACCTTTGCAAGGGTATGAAAAACGGTGCGAGTGAGTGGCTCGAAATAAATCGTTATACGGCAAAATAGCCGTCTTTCGGCGGCTTGATATATTTTTGAAAGTGTATTTTCAAAAGAACTTAAAGTTTTTGTAGCTGTTCGGCGAAACGTTCTGCGCTCGTGGCATATCCAAAGATTTCACGAGGATAGCTATTTACCCACGTTTCAACGGCTTGTATTTGTTTGTCGGTTATCGTGGATAAGTCCGTGCCTTTCGGAATAAGTCGGCGGATTTCACGGTTTAACCGTTCGTTGCTACCGCGTTCGCAACTTGTGTACGGGTGGCAATAGTAAACGCTTGTACGCTTACCGCCGTGGATAGATTTTTCAAGCCCCTTAAAGTCGCTGAATTCAACGCCGTTATCAACGGTTATACTTTTGAATAGTCTACGGAATTGCTTTCCGTATCGCTTTTCAAGTTTATTCACAAAGCGCACAACCGTTGCCGCCTTATGGTCGGGCATTTTGAATACGATTTCGTAACGTGTTAATCGTTCGGTAAATGCAAGGATCGTTTCTTTCGTGCCTTGTTTGCCTATAACGCAGTCCATTTCCCAATGTCCAAACGTGTTACGGGCGGCAATTTCGGCAGGACGCTTCTCAATACTTGTACCTTTCGGCGGTCGCTTCACTGTTGCTTTTGGGTAGTGCCGTTGCTTTAATTTCACGTCGTTCATTGTAATGCGTGAAAAGATATACCCCGAACGGATATAGCGGTATAACGTAGTTTTTGAAATCGTCGTGCGGCAAGCCTTTTCACGCTTTATTCGCCCCAAAGCGGCACACGGACTTATTTTTTCGTCAATAACCCGTCTTTCAATTTCCCGTACAAGTTCAAAGTCGTTGCCGATTTTGAGGGGCGCACCGTGTGCCGATTGATTTTGACGATAGTTGTATTCGGCTATATCCGCGCTATACGTTATAACTTGCTTATAATGTCGTTCGCCCCAATAGTCGGTATATTTATAGACCTTTTGCGTACATTGACCGCGTTTTAATTCGTTGTATACGGTTGCAAGACACACGCCCAACAACTCGGCAATGCGTTTTTTGTGTAGACCTGCTTTCAAGTAGTTTTCTAATTCTCGCCTTTGCGTAAGCGTTAAATCTTTCGTTCCTTTCCGTTTCATAGTCGTTATCGTTCCTTTTCGTATATATTTTAGTGAATTTCCGCTTAAATTTCAAACGGTTTTAGCCTTATTTTGAGGACAAAGAGCATTACGCGACACCTTGTATTATACGAGCCGCCGCGCTTCGCGCGTCGGATACAAGGTGTCGCGTTTGCACCGACCGACAGACCGCTTTTGCACACAAAAAAAGGCGGCTTTCGCGCTAAATCGCTTGCGAAACGCCGCCGTTTGATTTTGTTTTGCGGAATTAAAAGCGTTTTGTCTGCGCGAAATCGTAATTTCTTGAATTTTAAACAAACGCAAAAAACACCGTATGTAAGCCATAGGTGTAAGACCGTCGTTATATTGTTTTTGTCGCTTTTTTAAGCCGTTAATCCGTATCGCGGCGGATTGCAAAGCAAGTCTACGATTGACGTTTGCTTATACTTAAATCGCATAATATCGCGTTCCCAATCTATCACGTCGTCGAAAAGGATATACTTCGTTCCGAAGTCTTGCATTTCCGTTACAATTTCGTCGTCGTTCAATTTGCGGTAAATTTCCGTCGGTATGCCTCGGCTATACACAATGCGTTCGCCTGTCTTACCTATGTACTTTAATAAATAGTTTAACGTTTGTCCGTGTTTCAGTTCCATTTCGTTTAATTCCTCAAAATCGTTGCGCCCGAAAGCCTTTTGAAAAAAGTCGTTTTCGTGCGTTGTTTGCATTCTGCCTTGTGCCGTGCTGTAATCCGTCTTTTCCGTTATCGTTCCTATCAATTCGCCGTCGGGGATATATAAAAGCCCGTGAAAGTGCAAACGCCCCGTTTCGGGCGCACGTTCGAATACGCCCATATAACGCCAACCGCGGCGTGTGTGTAAGTTAGACAAGCATTTACGCAATTTCTTGCGGAACGAAAACTCGTCTTGCTTGCCGTCGTCGTACGTAAACGTTACAAAGTAGTTCCACCGATTAAGATTAGCCTTGCGGCGAAAACGTTTTTTGCGAGCATAGAGATTATGCAATTTGCGTTCGATTTTTTTCGCGATATACTTGTCTAAATCGTGATAATCTGGGAAGAGTAAAAGCATTTCCGATTTGATATACGCCGTCATTTCGTCGCCATTTATGCCGTCTTGCATAGCGGCGGAATAAAGACTGTCAAACAGAATATCTATATCTTCGCGTTTCGTTTTATGCGGTACGGGTTTTAATTGACTGCGATAGCAACGCGTTGCGATATAATGTCCGCCGTCGTTATATATCTTGTAATACGGCGTTTCGACGGGCGCAAGCGGCTCGTCGAAAAAGAACGGGTTAAAACCGTCGTCGGGAATAGGGATAAGTTTTGCAACGCTCATTGCGGTTTACCTCTTTTTTTGTATTTTTACGCTTTTCGGCTTGTAAAGTACCTTTCGCGGCATAAACCGCCTACGGCTATTTATTCCACGGTGTACTTGACAAACCGAAATTTTTATCGTTCTTCTGCGTTGCCGAAGCAACTCAAAAGGAACAAGTCCTTTTTGGAACGTTGCATTCGTCTAACGCATTGTACGATAAAAAACGCTTATTTTTTTTGCCTCTGCAATCTAAAAAGAACAAGCCCTTTTCTTTTTAGCCGTTGTGTTTTTTGAAAGTGCATTTTCAATTTTTCCGCAAGTGCTGAAAATCGCTTGACTTTAAGTCGAAAGATAGCGTATAATGCTTTGTAGAAAGGTTACGTTCGCCGTAAGGCTTGAACGGGCGTAAAAACGATTTTATCGGTTCGCAACCTTTCTTTTTTTATACTCATTTTTTCTTTTCGTGCGGTGCGATTATGTCCCGTACTTTCTTTTTGTCGTTTTCCGTAAACTTCCAACCTTTTAATCGTTCGCCGAACGCGCCTTTGTTTTCACTGTCGGGCTTTGTTCGGACGTAAGCGGGTTTACCGTTATTAGGCTCGGGGTTACGCTCCAATTTTACGTTGAGTATACCGTTTGTTTTCGGCGAAGAAGTTATCCCCAAAATCTTGTATTCCCGACCGTTTTCATCGTATACGTATTGTGGGTGACCCGTAAATTTTCCGTTATATGCTTTTCTAAAATGCGGTTGAAATCGTTTTTTGTTATTGCCGTTTTTCGACGGCGTTTTCTTTTGTTTACTCATAATATTCTATTCCTTTTAATAAGTCGCCGACAAAATAACTGTTTTGTGCGCCGAGTTCGGAAAACGTTGCTTTTTCGGTGGCGTATTCCGCCAAATCGTCTATGCCGACGGGAGAACGCAACGCCTTTTCCGTAAAGAAGTCCGAAAAGCAGTCTGTGGAAAAACGCTTGCTATATATCTTTTTCGACGTTAAGTAATATTTGTTTTCGTTAAACGTTCCGTCTTGTGTTCCGCTTTCTATTTGTACACGCAAACGACAATAGCCGAAACGATTGTATATGCGCGTGTAGTAATGATTTATTTTCGCCATAAGCGATTTTAACAGATACATAGGCAAAGTGTTATCCGAACGCACAAAGCGGTATTGATAATAAAGCCCCGAAAATTTACCGAACAGCCAATCGTACAAGAGTTCCGCCAAAGAGAAGAAAGGCATTGCAAGCCGTGTTTCTTCGCTTTCGCGGATATGTACGATTTCGCATAAATCGCGCGCGTCCGCGCCCCAACTTTCGGGGCGTTGCTCGTCCGTTATAACACGCACGAACGGGAAGTTATCCACCGTTGCCGAATGACGTACCATTTTTAGCCAACTGTTGAACAAATCGTTCTTTTGGTTTGCGCTATCGTCTTTCTTTTTCTTTTCCGAAAGTTCAAGACTGTTGCCGCGTTCTTTTCCGACCTCGGTTATAATGACAACGCCGAATTCGAAATTGTTTGCGTTACGGTTGTTTTGGGCAACCTTGCGCCCGAGCCGCAAACTGTCAAAGTCAAGAATATGCGCGTGACGGGAATAACTGTCTGCTAAGCGGCTATCCCGTTTGAAAAAGTCCGTATTCCAAAGCGGGAAATTGCCCAAGTCGGACAAAACGCCGTCTACGCGTACCGAATAATTAGAGATAAGCAAAGACGATTGTATTATGTAGATAAAGTATAATTGTGCGTAGTTTTCGACCACTTCCCACACGTTAACGACTTTTAATTTGTCGTCGTATTCAAGTCCGTATCGCTCGTAATCGTAGTTAAACAGTCGTTCGCGCGATTGTTCTTTTTCCCAACGCATGCGTTTTTTGGCGATAAATTGCCGCACCGTAGCAAGGTTGTACACTTCGTGATATTCCATTGCGCGTTTAAGATCGTTTTCTAAATTGCACCACGGGAAAAACGGGAATTTCAAATCGTTTTCGAGTATCTTTTCAAAGGCTTTATCCCGAAACATAACTTCTTGGGAAAGCGCCATATCCGTAATCGCCGTTGTCTTTTTCTTGCCCATAGTGCCGCACACCATATACACGATAGGGCGAGCGTTGATAAATCCGCGATTACGCATTTCGTAATGATTGAGCCGCGCGTACGCTATGTTTTTGCGGAATTTATCGAATAGCACAAGTCCGATTATCACCCACGCCCACACGGGAATAGCCTTGAACGGCACGGATAAGTCCAGGAAAAGTTTATACACTTGCCGATAGATATTCACAACGTCGAACGACACGACGAAATAAAAGTAATACGCCAAAAATTCAAGGATAATCGCTATTACGTTAAAGTAAAACAGCCACAAAACAAGCCACGTTTTCCAATATACGTTACGTTCTTTTACGAATGCTAAAAACCCCGTAAGCCAACATTTGACGGGGCGGTACGTATGATTCGAAAGCCACTTAAAGACTTTTAACGGACGACTGTCTTTGTCATAATCATTGTTTTCTTTTCGCAAATATCGTTTTAGGTACATATACGCGGCGAGGATAAACGGCAAGATAATGACGACGACATTGCAAATGACGTAAAGCAAATTGCCGAGAAAAGACAAATACCCCGTGAAATTATTCTTCGTCGCCCA
>CAZXOQ010000074.1:0-6565 GCA_964642415.1 uncultured Christensenella sp.
GGTTGAAAGACTGTTTATTGTAATCTCTTCGGCACTATCCGCAACTGTTGCCGCAACTAAAATATCGTAAATCTTACCGTTGTCACCAATAGGCAATACGGTAGATAACTTAATTTTATCCGCATCAAAATCTGCAAGACTGTCTATAGTAATATCTTCCGCAGCTGTTACCGTTGCCGCAACTAAAATATCGTAAATAAGTTTATTTTTATTTTCGTTATCGTCCGTCGGCAAATCTAATACAGAAGAGAGTTTAATATTATCCGCGTTAAAGCTTGAAAGACTGTTTATTGTAATCTCTTCGGCACTATCCGCATTTGTTGCCGCAACTAAAATATCGTAAATAAGTTTATTTTTGTTGTCATTATCTGCCGTCGGCAAATCTAATACAGAAGAAAGTTTTACGTTTTCTATATAAATCCCCTCGCTAAGCTTGCCGATTGTTATTTTGCTGTTATCGTCCACGTTTGTAGCGGAACGGAGCAAATCGTAGAGCTTTGCGTTATCGGCGTTATCGTCAAGCACGCTGGTAAGCTTTATATTATCTATGTTAAATCCGTCTTCCGTAAGCTTGCCGATTGTTATTTCGTCGTTTTCCTCAGCACCCGTAGCGGAGCGGAGCAAATCGTAAAGTTTTTCGTTATCTTTATCGTCAAGCACGCTAGTGAGCTTTATGTTATTGACGGAGTTATCACTAGTTAAATCGCTTATAGTAATTTCATTCGCCTCTGTTTTACCAGACATATCTTTAAGAAGAGAAAAGAGCGTTTCGCTATCTTCTTCACTAATAATGGTGGCAATGCGAATGTTGTTTACGTTTATACCGTTAAAGCTATCTAAAGACAAATTTTCGTAAGCGGCTTTTCTTTGCTCTTTTTCGGATACGCCGGAATCTTCTACCGTAAAGCCGGTTATATCCAAAAGTATATCGTAAAGCTGTTGGTTTTCGGAATTCTTATCGGGCGTTTCAAAAAAAACGGATAATTTTATATCTTCAAGCGAAAGATCGGAAATAGACGCTATCGTTTTATCGCCTAACAAATCGAAAAGCATTCCCGTTTCGTCGGTGTTTTCGGTAAAAATCGATAACACGTCGGTAAGTTCTATTTGTTTTATACGGTCAACCAAAACGTCCGTCGCCTCGCCTAAAGGAATCATTGAAAGTGACGGATAATATAGCGGTGTAGAAGCCGTTACTCCGTTTACAAAATCCCCGTTGTCGGTGAAAGCGCGTTTATACGCGGAATTATCCGCGCTTTTGGCTTTTGCCGCAAAAGGCGACGTAGAAGAAGTTGACGAGTCGTAATAATAGAGCTTTGCGTTAAAGTTTTCTTCCGCCTTTACTTCTCCCGCGTTTTTACCTACTTCCGAAACGGAAAAAAGCTCCGAATCGGCAAGATCGTCACCGAGCACGGTTTCGCTTATGGTAAAGCAAGATAAAATAGAATCTGCAAGATCGTCGATATTATCTAAAGAAAGGTCGCTTATAGCATCTAAGTCAACCGTTATGTATTCGTTTAAGCCCGTGCCGTTAAACAGCTCTTGCAAAGCCTTGTCTAACACCGGTATATCTTTAACTTTATAATCGCCTACGCTTTCGTCAAATATCTTTTTGCCTATCGCAAGCATGGTTTGATTACCGATCGATTCCGGAGAAGACACGTCTACGTATTGCGAAGCGTCTTTGCCGAAATAGGTTTTTATGGGAACCGCGCCGACGGCAATCCCTACCGCCGCAACGATAAATACGGGCAAAAATAAAAATCCCGCAAACCATATGCATAAGTTCTTAAAAAATCTGCCCCGTGACCTTTTGACCATTTTTTTAAACTTTTTGTCCGGAATCGATTGTTTCAATTCCTCAACGTCTATTTTTGACATTTTACCTCCACACACAAACTACGTACAAAAATTTTTTCTTTGTTTATATTTTAACATTTGTAGGGGGGGTGTCAACCACTTTAATTTTATTTTTACTTTATTTATGGTTTTTTATTGCGATTTCGTTGATTTTACGCCGAAACAAAGCTAAAAAGGTTAAAAACCACGACGTGTTTTTAAGTTTAAGCGCCGCCGAAAATTTTCGGCGGCGCTTAAACTTGCATTATATTTTAACTGCAAACTATCTTTGTTATTACGTTTTAAGCCGGCGTCCAACCCATTTTTTGCCCTGAAAGTATATGTATGTGCAAATGAAACACGGTTTGACCTGCATCGTCACCTTGATTTATCACTAAACGGTAACCATTTTCCAACCCAAGCTCTTTAGTGAGCGTAGGTATCTTTTTTAAACATCGCTTAACGATTTCCGCCTGTTCTTCGGTCATATCGGCAAGCAATTTAAAATGGCTTTTGGGAATACACAAAAAGTGATTTTTGGCTTTAGGCTCGATATCTTTTATTATAATCATATCGTCGTCTTCGTAAAGCTTGGTTGAAGGGATTTCTCCCGCAATAATTTTGCAAAACAAACAGTTATCCATATATTTTCTCCTATAAAATTATTAAAGGCGTTATAAAACGTCCGATTTTTTTCGTCTTATAAAACGGTACGGTTTTAGCGTTGTAAACTCTTTTTATCACGTCATTACGGACGGCTTTGACGGGCAATCCTTGACGGGGCTAGTCCATCGTAGCGAGGGCGGAGATGAGCCGAGCACCGCGACAAGATAATCTCTTTTTATCACATCATTGCAAGGAACAACGGCAACGCCGTTGTGACGTGGCAATCTCTTCCGCTATTCTTTCGTCATTACAAAAAGAAACAACCCTACTCTACCGTTTCGGCAATAGCGCCGTCAAAAAAAGCTTGCAAAACACGCACTTTCGACATTTTTTCACAATCGCAACGTTTAACGTAAAGTCTTAAGTAATTACCACTATACCCGACGGTAAATCCGTCTTTTTCTTCTTCTGGCAAAAAGCTTAAAACTTTGCCCTCTTCGCGTTTTACGAAAGCCGTTTTTAGTTCGGATTTTAATTTTAACAGTTGGTCTAACCGTTCCTTTTTTACGGTGTAAGGCAAATCGGGCATTTTATAAGCGACTGTTCCGCTTCTCGGACTATAAATAAACGGATGTATATCCGTAAATCCCGCTTTTTTTATCAGCTCTAGCGTATCGAAAAAATCTTTTTCCGTTTCCGTCGGAAAGCCCGCTATAACGTCGGTAGTAATGCCTGCGTCGGGGAAAAACCGCTTAACCAAATTCACTTTTTCTAAAAATTCTTCTGCGGTATAGTGCCTATTCATTTTTTTCAACACCGCGTTAGAACCCGATTGCAACGACAAATGAAAATGCGGGGCAAAATCGTAAAGTTCTTTACACGCGGCAAGAAATTCTTCCGTTATCGCGCGAACCTCTAAAGAGCCTAAGCGTATACGCGTTTTAACCTCTTTTAAATAAGCTAAAAGCCCCGATAAATCAACCCCGTCGCACTCGTAATCGGAAAGATCTATGCCCGTTATAACCGTTTCGCTTGCGCCGACAGATATAATCTCTTCTTTTATTTTTTCGGGCGAACGGCTTCTGCTTCTGCCTCTTAAATAGGGTATTATGCAATAAGAACAAAAATTATCGCAGCCGTCTTGAACCTTTATAAAAGCGCGTTTTTTTAACGTTTTTACGGGCGTAAGCTCTTCATATACTTTATCGTGAGGAAAAACCCTTTCCCCTTCGGCGTCCAGCATATCGAGAATTTTACCTTTTCCGAAAACTCCCGTAACCAAATATTTATCCGACTTATCGGTAAAGCTTTGCGGATTTTTTTCCGCGGCGCAACCCGTAAAAATCACCTTTGCGTTAGGGTTAAGCCTTTTTATTCGGCTTGCCGTTTGCCGAGATTTTTTTTCCGCTTCGGCGGTAACGGCGCACGTGTTAACTATGTATAAATCGGCTTTTTCAAGCTTATCGGATACTTCGTAACCGCGCTTTAAAAGACCTGCGATAAGTGCCTCGCTCTCACAGTCGTTCACTTTACAACCGAGGGTAAAAACCACGGCTTTCATAAGCTTACGCTTCCTTTAAACGCAAGCGCAGCCCATTCGCCGCGTTCCGTTTTGTCGGTTAAAATAAAGCCTGCTTTTTGATATGCGGATATAACCTTATCTACGCGGTCGGTTAAAATACCGCTTAAAATAATTATACCGCCGGATATAAGGTTTGCGCCGATAAACGGTGCAAAAGATATAAGAGCCTCCGCCATTATGTTGCAAACTATAACGTTGCCGCTAACGGTGTTATCGTCTAAAAGATTTTTGAGCATAACTTCAGCGTTTTTCACGCCGTTTAAGGCGCAATTTTTAACGCTTGCCTCGTATGCGCATTCGTCTATATCCGTCATAATAACTTTATTCGCGCCGAGCTTGCTTGCGGCAATGCCTAAAATTCCGCTTCCGCAACCAACGTCTAAAACGGTATCGTTGGCTTTTACGTATTTTTCAAGCAACGCTATGCACATAGACGTGGTTTCGTGTTCACCCGTACCGAAAGCCATATTAGAACCGATAATAACCGTTTCTTCGTTAGGTTGCTTATCGTATTTTATCCACTCGGGAACAACCACGATTTTACCTATATGTATAGGCTTAAAATGCTCTTTCCACTGTTCTCGCCACAAATCGCCGTCTATAACGCGACTGTAAGCCTCTAACGAACCGAGATTAAACGGGCAGTTGGCTTTTAATTCAACAAGTCTTTTTTCTATTTCTGAAATATAAGATTGCGCCATTTCTGCCTTCAAATAAGCTTTTACGATAACCGTTTTATCTTTACGGTATAAATCGTCGTCGGCATAATCCCAAGTTTTTCCGCTTTTTTCAAGGTCGATAACGTCTTGTATATCGCTTATCGCAACGCCTTCTTCGGTATATTCGGAAAGCAAATCGGCAACTAGTTCGCTACCGTCATGCGTGGTGTGAACGGATAATTCAGTATACTTATTCATCTTACACCGCCTTATAAATAGGGATCGGCGCCATACATAGCCGACATATTTTCTCTGTATTGCTTCATTTCGGAACATTGCTTAACGTCTATTTGCGATTGCAACTGTTCAAACGCCTGTTTTTGCGCTTTATTAAGCTTTGTGGGTATTTCAACCGTAACTTCTATATAAAGATCGCCCGTACCGCGACTTGTTTTTATACCCTTACCGCGAACGAAAAATACCTTTCCGCTTTGCGTTCCTTCAGGTATAGTATATTCCATAACGTCGTCTATAAGCGGAACTTTCACTTTACCGCCCAAAGCAGCCGTTGCAAGGCTTACGGGAACGTTTACGTATAAATCGAAGTTTTTACGCTTAAACAACTTGCTCGGTTCAACTTTTATAACTACGATAAGATCCCCCGCCGCGCCGCCGTTTTTAGACGCTTCGCCGAAACCGGGTTTTCTTAAATAGCTGCCCGTATCCGCCCCTGCGGGAATAGTAAGCGAAACCTTAGACGTGGTTTTGATATACCCCTTACCCTTACAGTCGGGGCAAGCGTCGGTTATCTTTCTGCCCGTGCCGCCGCACTCGTCACACGGACGAACGGAAACGGAACGGAAAAACCCGTTAGACGTGGTATACTGAACCTGCCCCGTGCCGCCGCACTTAGAACAAGTTTTATAGGCAGTGCCGCCCTTAGCTCCCGTACCTTTACAAGAAGAACAAGGTTGATTTCTAGAATAAACCACCTCTCTAACGCAACCTTTAGCCGCGTCTAAAAAGGAAAGCGAAATTTCAAGAGTAACGTCCTCTCCTTTGGTTTTGGTTTGTGTTTTACGGCTTCCGCCTCCGAAGCCGCCGAAAATATCACCGAAAATATCTTCAAAACCGCCGCCGGAAAATCCCGAAAAGCCTGAAAAACCGCCCGAACCGCCGCCCATACCGGGGTGTTCTCTCTCAAAATCGTATTGTTTTCTTTTTTTATCGTCGGATAAAATCTCGTTAGCTTCGTTTATCTCCTTAAACTTCTCGGCGGCTTCTTTATCGCCAGGGTGAAGATCCGGATGGTATTTTTTTACTAACGTTCTATACGCTTTTTTTATATCGTCCGACGTGGCGTTTTTATCGACGCCCAAAACCGAATAGTAATCTTTTGCCATAGAATTTTTCCTGTATTAAGCATAAACTGAAAGGCACGATTCGTGCCTTTCAGCGTAGAATAGTTTAATTAAACCGTAGGCAACGCCTTATTGTTCGCCGCCTTGATGGAATTCAGTGCCGTCAGCGCCCTGATCGGGGTTAGCGCCGCCGTTGGGGTTAGCCTGTTGATACACCTTTGCGAAAACCTCTTGAGATACTGAAGACAACGCTTCAAACGCCTTATCCATTCTTTCTTTATCATTGCTGTCAAGCTCGGTTTTTGCGGTTTTTATTTCGTTTTCCAACTTAGCTTTATCTTCTTCGGAAATCTTATCGCCGAGGTCTTTTATAGATTTTTCCACGGTGAAAATCATACCGTCAAGCTTATTATGCGAATCAACCGATTCTTTACGTTTTTTATCTTCTTCTTCATATTGTTTAGCTTCGTTTACCGCTTTATCGATATCCGCTTCGGAAAGATTGGTTGAAGAAGTTA
>CAZXOQ010000075.1:0-6550 GCA_964642415.1 uncultured Christensenella sp.
AATCGTTAAGAGCCTTAGCCATAGGAGCAAGACAGTTAGTGGTGCAAGAAGCAGCCGAAATAATGTGATCTTCTTTAGTTAAGGTCTTGTGGTTTACGTTGTAAACGATGGTGGGAAGGTCATTGCCTGCGGGAGCGGAAATAACAACGTTCTTAGCGCCTGCGTCGATATGAGCTTGAGCCTTCGCTTTAGCGGTATAAAAACCGGTGCATTCTAAAACAACGTCGATGCCGAGCTTGCCCCAAGGAAGATCCTTAGCGTCTTTCATAGCGTAGATGGTGATTTTTTTGCCGTCTACAACAATGTAACCGTCTTCTTTAACGGAACCGTCTTCGTTTAAAACAGCTTCACCGAAAGAAACTTCGTGATTTCTAGCATAGTTGCCCTGCATTGTGTCATACTTCAAAAGATGAGCGAGCATTTTGGGACTGGTAAGATCGTTGATCGCGACTACCTCGTAGCCTTCCGCACCGAACATTTGACGGAAAGCAAGACGGCCGATTCTGCCGAAACCGTTGATTGCAACCTTTGTAACTTTTGACATTTTCAATGTCCTCCAAAATATTATTTTACGATATTATTAGCGCAACTGCGGAATTTTAAACCGCAAAACCCCACATTTGCACAAATATCATTATACATAAAATAGCAACTTTGTCAAACGTTTTTAACGTAATTTCGGGGTTTTAACGCTTTTTTCTTTTATTTTAAGTTTTCGGGATTCAAACAAAGCAAATCGTTCGGCACAAAAAGCCCGTCTTTTCTGATAAGCTCTCCGTCGAAATAAATTTCGCCGCCGCCGTATTCTTTGGTTTGAACTTGAACCAAATCCCAATGAACAGCCGAATTATTGCCGTTATAACAATCGTCGTAACAGCTGCCGGGCGTAAAATGAATAGAACCGGAAATTTTTTCGTCAAAAAGAATATCGCCCATAGGCTTTGTTATATAAGGATTAACCCCGAAAGAAAATTCGCCCACGTAACGAGCGCCCTCGTCCGTATCGAAAATCGCGTTAATCTTCTTTTCGTCGTTGCCGGTCGCCTCTATTATTTTGCCGTCTTTAAATTTAAGCGACACGTTCTCGTAACGGAAACCGCTTTGAACCGAAGGCGCGTTATAGGTAATAATTCCGTTAACGCTGTTCTTTACGGGCGCGCTGTAAATTTCGCCGTCGGGGATATTATGCCCGCCGGAACATTTTTTACTGCCTATACCTTTAATAGAAAAGGTAAGGTCTGTATTCGGAGCGACTATTCTTACCTTATCCGCGCGATCCATTCTCGCTTTAAGCGCGTCCATCGCCCTATCCATTTTAGAATAATCTAGGTTGCAAACGTTAAAATAAAAATCCTCGAATGCGTCTGTACTCATACTTGCAGCCTGAGCCATACCTTCGTTTGGATAACGCAAAACAACCCATTTAGTGTTTTTTACGCGAAGCTCGTTATGTACGGGATGCGAATAAAATTCGCCCTCCGCTTGCAAAGCGGCTTCGGGTACGTCGGAATTTTCAAGCGCGTTATTACCGCCGCGGATACCGATATACGCGTCCATCTCTTTCATTCTCGCGCCGTCGTATTTTGCGCGAAGTTTAGCAAGTTCTTCGGTCTGCCCCATAAGCAGCTCGCGTGTAACGCGGTTATCGTAAATTTCAACAAACGGATAAGCCCCCGCTTTATACACTTCTCTTATAACGGCGTTTATAACCATATAATCTACGCCTTTAGCTTCTATCAAAACCTTTTCGCCCGATTTAAGGCAGCACGAATAGTTAACGAGATTTTTAGCGAGCAAATTTAATCTTTGATCTTGCATACTTTAGCTCCTTTACGGCTAACCGCCGTCGTTTTTAAAATATTGTACAACTTTTAACAATTTTTATCAAAGTATTTTTCTTATAAAATGAAAAATATTTGCTTAAAACAAAAAAAAGTTATATAATATACTCGTAGTAATAGGAATTTTTTCGGCTTACACGAAATCCTTTACGGTTATTTTTGAAAATTTATATTATGGAGGATGCTTTTATGGCATTAGTAAATTCTAAAAAGATGTTTGAACAAGCCTATAAAAACGGCTACGCTATCGGCGCGTTCAACGTCAACAATATGGAAATCGTTCAAGGCATCACGGAAGCCTGCAAAGAAGAAAACGCTCCCGTTATTCTTCAGGTATCCAAGGGCGCAAGAGCATACGCTAACCACACCTACTTAGTTAAACTCGTAGAAGCCGCGGTTATCGAATGCCCCGATATCCCCATCGTATTACACCTTGACCACGGTCCCGACTTCGAAACTTGCAAAGCTTGTATCGACGGCGGATTTACCTCGGTTATGATCGACGGATCGCACCTTCCCTTCGAAGAGAACGTTGCCCTCACCAAAAAGGTTGTTGAATACGCTCACGCACACGTTCCCTACGTAACGGTAGAAGGCGAACTCGGCACTCTTGCAGGTATCGAAGACGACGTTAAAGTTGAACACGGCAACGAATCTTACACCAAACCCGAAGAGGTTGTAGAATTTGTTAAGAGAACGGGCGTTGACAGTCTTGCAATCGCAATCGGCACTAGCCACGGCGCGTATAAGTTCAAACCCGAACAATGCACCAGAAACGCTGAAGGTATTCTCGTACCCCCCGCGCTTCGTTTCGATATTTTGAAAGCCGTTGCAAAAGAACTCGGTGACTTCCCCATCGTTTTACACGGTTCTTCTTCCGTTCCGCAAGATTACGTTAAAATGGTTAACGACAACGGCGGCAAAATGCCCGACGCTATCGGCGTACCCGAAGAACAACTCAGAGAAGCTGCTAAACTTTCCGTTTGCAAAATCAATATCGACTCTGACTTAAGACTTGCTATGACGGGAACTATTCGTAAATTCTTCAACGAAAAACCCGATAAGTTCGATCCGAGAGAATATCTTAAACCCGCAAGAGCGAATATTAAAGAACTCGTTCGTCACAAACTTCGCGACGTTTTAGGTTGCGCAGGCAAAGCGGACGAATGCAGATAATTGTTCTTTAGGCTTATTTTCGCGGCGTTATGCCGCTGCAAAACGAACAAAATTATCTTAAAAATAAGCGAAGGCGCTAAATTTGCGCTTTCGCTTATTTTATTTATACTTATATATACTAAGGAAATAATCTTTTATCTAGCGATAAAACATTTGCAAAACGTTCTGTTTTGCCGTAAAAACTTGCGCTTTTACACTTATTCAAAACGTATCTCCGCTTCGGAAAAATTTTCGCACCGCTTCTTTCTAACGGCAATCGCCCCTCTTTCTATAAAAAACAAATCTACGGCTTCCCATACGAACACCCAAGCGAATATATCGATACATTCTTTCCATACTTCGTTCACGTTAAAATCCGATAAAATAAACATCACGGCTAAAGCGATTATTCCTATAACCGCAAAGATAACGGAAGCTGCGGTTTTTCTGCGCAATTCGCGTTCTTCTTCATTTTTTTTTCAACGTGTAATAATTTTTAATCGCAGCGGCGTACTTTTTCTTTTCGCAATCGTCAATACAATCGCCGTGAATACTTACGACAAGCGTATCTTTAGGGCGATACGCCTTTGCCGCGTTTTCTAAAAAATCGGCGACTTCCGAAGAAATTACGGGTTTTCCGTCTTCAGAATATGGTGATAAAAAGTTTCCGTCGTCAGTAACCGTCATATCTATGGTTTTTTGTTCAAAATTCTTATTTTTACACATAAGTTACCTCACGAACGGTTTTTGAAAAAGTTTTTCAACCATCTTTTAGTATAATCGTAAAGCTCCTCTAACGAAACGTTAGTGTATCCCCTGCAAATTTTAACGTATTCGCAAAGCAATCCCTCGATAAAAACGTGAATTTCAAGCGCGAGATGAGTTTTATCTTTTATATAACAATCATCTCTGTCAGAAAGTTCCAAAAACTTGTTCGCCGCAAGCGACGTCAATCTTTTAGCCGCAAACAAAAAGTCGTTAGACTTGCATAAAAGCCTATAATTATCGTCGTTTTCGCGCACGTAATCGAAAAACAAATCGATAAACTCCTCTATATCGGCAAGCTTAAGCAGTTTTGTGTTATCAAAAAACTTATCGATAAGCTCGTTTTCATAATCTTCGGCAACGCCATAAAGGTCGTCGTAATGAGAATAAAACGCCCCTCTGCTTATTTCCGCGCGGGCGCACAACTCGCTTACGGTGATTTTGCCAAGCTCGCGCTTTTCGCCCAACATTTCGGCAAATACACGCTTAATTATTTTTTTAGTTTTTCTTGAAGAATTGTTAAGATTTTTTGCTTTCATAGCCTTTTTATCTCCTCAGATTTACATGTTTATTTACAGTGTTTATATTTTTACATTGTCAATAACATTGTGCTTAACATTTTTTACGACATATATTATAATTCAACAGTGTTAAAAAGTCAACAGTGTTTATAAGATTTTTCATAAAAAAATAAAAAACCGGAAAAAAAAGCCAATACTCTATCGGTATAAACAAGATAAATGTGTTTGGTTCGTTGCACCCGAAAAAAATAAAGGAGGATATTTATGAGCGTAATCGAAATAAACGAGCTTACTAAGGACTACGGTTTCAGCAGAGGAGTATTTGACGTAAGCATAAGCGTAGACGAAAGCGAGGTTTTCGGATTTTTAGGTCCGAACGGAGCGGGAAAATCTACTACGATAAGACATTTAATGGGGTTTTCGCATCCCGATAAAGGCAGCACTAAGATATTCGGAAAAGAAACATTTTCGCGCTATAACGAAATTTTAAACCGCGTAGGATATATTCCCGGCGAAATCGCTTTGCCCGCGGGACTTACGGGAAGAGAATTTATCAATATGATGCAAAATATGCAAGGCGTAAAAAACAACGAAAGACTTAAAAGTCTTCTTAACCTTTTTGAGCTTACGGACAAACAGCTTGACGGCGAAACGAAAAAATGAGTTTAGGCGTCAAAAGAAAACTAGCGGTGGTTGCGGCTTTTATGTCAGACCCCGAAGTTCTTATCTTAGACGAGCCGACAAGCGGCTTAGATCCCGTAATGCAAGAGCAGTTCGTAGAATTTATACATAAAGAAAAATCCCGCGGAAAAACCATACTGTTATCTAGCCATATCTTTTCCGAAATAGATTCTACGTGCGATAGAATAGCGATAATAAAAGACGGCAAAATAGTTTCGCAGTTCGTTGCAAACGAACTTAAGCACGCTTCTAGAAAATATTATACCGTAAAATTTAAAACGGATGAAGCGGCAACCGCGTTTTTATCAAAAAAAGCAGCTATCCCCTCTTTAGAACCGATTAAAAGCTCTTCTGCCGAATTGTTTTTATCGGTTGAAGATAAAGATTTGAACGCGCTGATCGGAATTCTTGCGTCTTCAGACACGGTTTCTTTCAGTAACAGAAGAGAATCGCTAGAAGATTACTTTATGAAATTTTATAAAGAAGACAAAAACTATAAAGGAGCGTTAAAATGAGCGTAATAGAGTTAAACGGTCTAACAAAAGATTACGGAGAAGGTCGCGGGATTTTCAACGTAAATCTCAGCATAGAAGAGGGTGAAATGACAGGTTTCGTAGGAACGAACGGCAGCGGAAAAACCACTACGATAAGAAGCATTCTCGGTTTTATCAAACCCACTCGCGGCACGGCTTACGTAAACGGACTTGTTTCGTGGGAACACGCCGGTAAAATAGCTAAATATATAGGCTACGTTCCGGGGGAAATAGCTTTTCCCGATTTAAAAACGGGTACGGAATTTCTAAAAAGCCAAGCCGAATTTTTAGGCGTAAGCGATATGACGCGAGCAAACAGACTTATAGAAAGTCTTCAACTCGATCCGAGCGCAAACTTAAAAAGAATGAGCAAGGGTATGAAGCAAAAAACGGCGCTTGTAGCCGCGCTTATGAGCGACGCACCCGTGATAATATTAGACGAACCGACCACGGGGCTAGATCCACTTATGCGAGCGACCTTTTTAGACATTATAAAAGAAGAACACAAACGCGGCAAAACGGTTTTAATGAGCAGCCACAGTTTTGAAGAACTAGAAAGCACCTGCGATAAAGTAGCGCTTATAAACGACGGCAAAATAAAAGACGTATGCACCGTAAAAGAGGTGATTTGCCCTCCCGTAAAAGAATTTAAAATAGAATTCAACCGTACCGACGGTTATAACGCTTTCTTAAAAGAAAACTATAACGTAATAAGATTGCAAGGTCAATACAACCAAGTAACGATAAGAATAGATTCGGATAAAACGGCAGACCTTCTTCAAACGTTAAAAGACTACGACGTAAAATTCATATCGGAGCTGCCCTATACTTTAGAAAAACATTTTAAAAACATATTAATAAAAGAAAAAAAGGAGTTAAACGGAAATGTTCAGTAAAGCTTTATTCAAACAATCCTGCAAAGCCAACCGCACGGGTTGGTCAATAATCACCTTCGCGGTATGCTTCATGCTCGCCTGCGTAATGCTTATTTCGGGAAACGGAAATATCGGAGAGGTAAAAAATTCTATTCAAGACACGATTATCACCAAAGAAG
>CAZXOQ010000076.1:0-6327 GCA_964642415.1 uncultured Christensenella sp.
ATCATATACTATAACTTTTATTTTACAAATTATTTATAAAGGTGAAAAATGGCAAACAATATACAAAAAACCGTTAAAAGAACGGTAAAAAAAGACGTCAAAAAAACAGTAAAAAATAATAAACTCGGCGCGATACTCGTTGTTTTAGCGTTTATCGCATTCGCTTTAATCGGATTTTTTTCTTATTCTGCGATAACTAAAAACGATGGCTTAACGTTGCAAGACATTAATAAAGAAACAAACTTATCGCTAAACCAAGAATATATCGAAAAAGGCGCAAAGTTCGTTTTTTTAGGAAAAGATTCTTCCGATTTGATAAAAATCGAGATTGTAGACGAGTCGGGCGAAGCTATTGAAAAACCGGATACTTCGATTGCCTCGGAGTATTTTGTAATTTACAGCGTAGATACCGATCGCGCAAACGGTTTTTTAGACAAGCTTTTTATTGGTAAGTATAAAGGGTTTAAGCAAGTAAGACGCATTATCGTTGCGGAATAAACTAACGGAGGAACGTAAAATGGCAAAAACAAAAAAATTAAGCGGCGGCGTAGTTGCTTTTCTTGTAATAATTTTTTCCGCAATAGGTTTTATTGCCGGGTTTTTCGGATACGGCGTTTATCAAGCGTCAAACCCGTTAAAGGGCGACGTTTATTATTCCGGAGGGTTATCCATGCATTTTTTAGAGCTCGGCAACGGATATTCCGGCGATTGTATATATATTAAAGCGGGCGACGTTGACATTTTGGTTGACGCGGGTTCAAGAACAAACAGTGTAACCACTATAAAAAATTATGTTGACACGTACTGTACGGACGGCATTTTAGAATACGTTATCGTAACCCACGCCGATAGAGATCATATCGCGTGTTTTGCCGGCGATAAATCGAATAAAAGCTTATTCGATTATTATAAATGTAAAACCATAATCGATTTTAGCAAAACAAACTCTTCAACCGAAACCTACGGTAGATATATAGAAAAACGCGATGCGGAAGTAGCTGCCGACGGAGCGGTTCATTATACCGCTTTAGAGTGTTGGAAAGAGCAAAACGGTGCAAAAAAATCGTACGAGCTTACCAATACAATCACGCTTAATATTTTGTATAATTATTATTACGAAAATAAATCTAGCGACGAAAATAATTATTCGGTATGCTTTATGCTAACGCAAGGCGACAGCAATTTTCTTTTTACGGGCGATTTAGAAGAAGACGGTGAAAGCCGCTTAGTTGACAATAACGATTTGCCCGAGGTAGAATTGTTTAAGGCAGGGCATCACGGGTCTAAAACTTCGTCTACCGATAAACTGCTAAAAGTAATAAAGCCCAAAATAGTTTGCGTTTGTTGTTGCGCCGGAAGCGTAGAGTATACTCAATATTTACACAATACGTTTCCTACGCAAGATTTTATAAACAGAGTTGCGCCTTACACGGATAAAGTTTACGTTACAACAACTATCAAAACTGTGTATGATGACGAAAAGGGTAAATACGTAGACAGCGGAGAATATAAACTTATGAATGGAAATATCGTCGTTACGGTAAAAACATCGGGCGTTTCGGTTTCTTGTTCAAATAATAATATTGTGCTTAAAGATACAGAGTGGTTTAAGGAAAACCGAGAGTGTCCTGAAGAATGGAAAAGCGCCGCATGACGAATAATCAAAAGAGCAATTTCGGTTTTAAACCGATTATAAATCAAGATTGCAAAATAATAATTTTAGGGAGCTTTCCGTCAGTTAAATCGAGAGCCGTCGGATTTTATTACGGTAATCCTCAAAATAAATTTTGGAAAACGTTAGAAACCGCTTTTAACCAAGCCGTTCCCAACAATACGGACGGCAAAATAAATTTTTTGCTAAAACATGGTGTTGCGCTATGGGACGTATACGAAAGTTCGGATATAAAAGGCAGCGCGGATGCGGATCTAAATGAAAACACCTCTAAAACCGCTCCGCTTAAAGAACTTATTTTATCATATCCAAACTTGAAAGCCGCGATTTGCAACGGCAAAAAAGCTTACGAAGTAGCAAAAAAAGAGCTAAACGGTGATTTACCTTGTATTTATTTATCGTCAACAAGTTCTGCAAATCCAAGATATAACGAAAAAGATTGGATATCTGTTTTAAGAAAAATTTTGTAAAAGATAAGAATATTTTATAAAAGTTTATTTATACTAACCGATGAAACGGAGGTTAGTATGGATACGTGTATTATAAGAAGAATCGACGATTTGGGAAGAGTGGTTATTCCCAAAGAAATAAGAAAAACCCTAAGAATAAAAGAGGGTGATCCTTTAGAGTTTTATATAGAAAAAGAAAACGTAATACTTAAAAAACACTCTCCGATAACGGCTTTAGGGGAATATTCTTTTGTAATAGCCGATGGGATAGCTAAGGTTACGGGCAAATCTTGTATTATAACCGATACCGATAAAGTCGTTTTAGTCGGCGGAAAGGATAAAAGTTTAGAAAATAAATTATTATCCGATAAAATGATTTCGGTTTTGAAAGAAAGGAAAAGCCTTTTAATAGCTTGCGGTGACGGAGCTGAACCTATCCCGATTACAAAGTCGGATAACGGAGCGGAAAATCAAATTATTGTTCCGATTGTCGGTGGCGGAGATTGTTTCGGCGCAATCGTCCTTTATGATAACGATAAAACAAGCAGGTTTAATTCAGCGGACGTAAAGTTGGTTAGATTAAGTTCTTATATTCTTTCGGAACGCTTCGAATAATAAATAAAAAAGCCGATACGTCGGCTTTTTTATTTATTACATATGAAAAAAAATAAAATTTTTTCAAGCGCGGCGATTTTAGGCGTAAGCGCGTTTATTTCTAAAGTAATAGGGGCAATATATCGCGTTCCGTTAACTTCTATTATCGGGAGCGAAGGGATTGGCATTTATCAAATGGTTTTTCCGGTTTACGTGCTTCTTTTAGAATTATCGGGGGCGGGCGTACCTAACGGCTTATCAAAGCTAATTTCTTCAGAAAAAAACTCAATAGAAAATGCAAGATCGTTTTTTTTAACTTCGATTAAATTCTTTTCCGCTATCGGCGCATTTGCAACCGTTTTATTGATTATATTGTCTAAGCCGATTTCCGTATTGCAAGGGGATAAACGCGCTACGCTTTCTTACGTTTTAATCGCTCCGTCAATCTTTTTAGTCTGCATTATATCTTGCATACGCGGTTACTTTCAAGGGTTGATAAATATGATTCCAACAGCATTTTCGCAAATATTGGAGCAAACCGTAAAACTCATATGCGGACTGACGTTTTCGCTTGTTTTTATGTCTGATATAACGCTTGCTTCAGCCGCTGCTGCGTTTGCGGTTACGATATCGGAAATCGCCGCCGTTATTTACCTTGTTATCTATTATAAAAAATCCGCCAATACTTTAATTAAAATTGCTCCGATTGATAAACCTAAAGAAAAAGTTAAGCTTAAAAAGGTATTGTCATGCGTTATTCCGATATCCTTGATCGGTATCATTTTGCCGTTTTCGCAAGTTGCGGATAGCTTTATTATAATCAATAATCTTTCTAAATATAATGATAACCCTACGTCCATTTACGGCTTATTTTCGGGTGTTGCCATGACTATAATAAACGTTCCCGTGTCGGTTTGTTACGGTATCGCAACAACGGCAATACCTTCCGTTTCAAGTGCCGAAACTAAAGAAAAAGGGAATAGAAATGCGGCAAAATGCATATTGCTGACCTTATCCGTATCGATTCTTATAGCCATATTTTGTTTTGCTTTTTCACCGCTTATAATCGGAATATTATTTCCCCGCTTAAACGAAGTTGAGAAAACATTATCGATAAAACTTGTAAAAAGCTTATCGTGCGTTATCGTGCTATCATCTTTGCTTCAAACACTAAACGGCGTTTTAATTGCAAAGGAAAAAACAAAAGAGGTAATATTAGGACTGCTTTTCGGAGTTTTGGTAAAAATTATATTAAATATCATATTAACAAATAATAGAAAAATAGGTATTTACGGTATCATTTTGCCGTTTTCGCAAGTTGCGGATAGCTTTATTATAATCAATAATCTTTCTAAATATAATGATAACCCTACGTCCATTTACGGCTTATTTTCGGGTGTTGCCATGACTATAATAAACGTTCCCGTGTCGGTTTGTTACGGTATCGCAACAACGGCAATACCTTCCGTTTCAAGTGCCGAAACTAAAGAAAAAGGGAATAGAAATGCGGCAAAATGCATATTGCTGACCTTATCCGTATCGATTCTTATAGCCATATTTTGTTTTGCTTTTTCACCGCTTATAATCGGAATATTATTTCCCCGCTTAAACGAAGTTGAGAAAACATTATCGATAAAACTTGTAAAAAGCTTATCGTGCGTTATCGTGCTATCATCTTTGCTTCAAACACTAAACGGCGTTTTAATTGCAAAGGAAAAAACAAAAGAGGTAATATTAGGACTGCTTTTCGGAGTTTTGGTAAAAATTATATTAAATATCATATTAACAAATAATAGAAAAATAGGTATTTACGGCTCGGTAGTCGGTTTAATTGCTTGCTATTTAGTCGCAGATTTGATAAACTTGATAATGCTTACGATAAAAAGGACGAATAAGAATTATGAAAATAAAGCCGTTAGCCTTAGGAAAAACGATTGTTGACAATAACGTTTTTATCGCTCCTATGGCAGGATATACGGATTACGCTTTCAGAAGCCTTGAAATTTCTTTAGGCGCGGGACTTACCTTTACGGAACTTGTCAGCGCAAAGGGAATATATTACGGGGCAAAAGGCAACAAAGAACTTCTATATTGCGGCGAAGAATGTTCCGATTATAACCGCAAAATGTTAGAAAGAAAAAAAACAGCCGTTCAATTATTTGGCTCAGACCCGTATTATATGCGCTTTGCGTGCGAAAGCGACGCTCTTAAAAATTGTGAAATCGTCGATATAAATATGGGGTGTCCCGTTCCGAAAGTATATAAAAACGGCGAAGGCAGCGCCCTTTTATCGGATATCGCCCGTGCGGAAAAAATAGTTTCGGAATGTGTAAAAAGCGGAAAAATCATTACCGTAAAAATAAGAACGGGTTTAAAATACGGCGATAACGTCGCCACCGACTTTGCAAAAATGGCTGAAAACGCAGGCGCAAGCTTAATTTCTATCCATGGGAGAGTAAGAGAAGCATATTATTCCGGCGAGCCCGATTATGAAGCGATTTACAAAGCTAAATCTTCGGTTAATATCCCCGTTATTGCAAACGGTGGTATTTTCACTCAAAAAGACGCTGATTTTATGATAGATAAAACAGGTGCGGACGGAGTTATGCTCGCTAGAGGCGCTGTTTCCGATCCTTTTTTAGTTGCAAAGCTAACAAACACATCATACGATTTTGCAATTAAAGATTTTACGTTAAAACAGCTGAACGAAATGCTTATACGTTACGGCGATAAACGCGCAACTATGGAATTTAGAAAATTCGTTCCTTATTACGTTCGCGGCGGCGAAAACTCAAAGCAAATCAGAATAGCTTTAATGGGGTGCGAATCGGTTTCCGACACGTGTAAATCGATAGAACGATTGTTATAATTTTAACAAATAGCTTTTTTCGAAAATAGAATAATAAAGAAAACTTTTTCGGAGAAAGTATATGAAAGCATGCTTCGTTACGTGCGGAACGTTAAATTCCGTTTGGCAAGATAAACTTAATCAAATAGCAAAAAACGATTTAATCGTGTTCGGGTTTAACGGATTAGGCTTGGTTAGTTACAAAAAGGAATTGAACGGGGAAACTGAATATTTTCAAGATATTGCCAAACTTTCTCGTCAGCTATCTTCGGTAATCGTTTGCGGTTGCGATACGGATACTTACGGAGTATTCAAAAGATCCGCCGTTATAGCGGATAAAGGTAGAATTTTAGGCGTATCCGATATGCTTCACGCGATAGACGAAACCGAATATACCGCGGGCGGATACTTAAGAATATACGAAACGTCAATCGGTAAAATAGGAATCGTTTTATCCGACGATATATTTTTTTATGAAACAATAGAAACTTTAGCTTTATGTGACGCTGATATTATAATTTGTCTTTATAAAACGCTATATAACGCTATGCCTCAAATAGCGCTTAGAGCAAACGCCTTTGTTAACGGGGTATATATGGCGTTATGCGCAGAACGTTACGCCGCAATTGCCAATATTAGGGGTGAAATAATAGCGTCAAGCGGCTCCGATATATTAAAATGCAACTTTCAAACTGAAAAAGATTATCGCCTTGTATGCAAAAGAAAGCGAGGATTATTTAGCGATTTTAAGGGCGATTGTAAAT
>CAZXOQ010000077.1:0-6326 GCA_964642415.1 uncultured Christensenella sp.
GTTAACGTTATTACGATTCTTTGTATTCCACCAAGCGGTTTTATCGTAATTAACTTATCGTCGGGCAATACGATATCGGATAGATAATTTACAGTTGTGCCGCCAACGGCTCTGATTTCATAACCGTTAGCCGTTTGCTTAACAGAAGTTGTGTCGTCTTCAAACCAACTGAATTTATTAGTGCTGTCGTATTCTTTCTCGGTTGAAGTAAGCTTAAGGTTTTCTTCAACTATGCTGCCGATAGCGATTCCCGCTTCTTCGGTATTACCGATAAAGGTGATAGACATTTTTACCGTTCTATTATCCGGGGATATCCAACCGTGGAAATTGTTTCCGTTCAAATCACCGGCAAACGTATGGCTATTGCCTCCTGCAGGATCTTGTAAAAACATATATCCGTTTGCGCTGTATCTATAAATATACTCGGTATTCGTATCGTTCAAAGAATAGTTTGAAATTCTATCTCCGCTAAAGCTAACCGTAGATAAATCGGTATCGAGAGAGAATAAATTGTAATATGCAAGGTCTGTGCCGCCTTCACCGTAACCTGTTCCGTTAAACATGGTAAAGTAGCAGCCCCTTGTAGGATCGTTAATATTAGTTAACGTTATTACGATTTTATCTATTCCGCCAAGCGGTCTCATCGTAAACAATTTTTGATCGGGCAATTCGATATCGGGAATATAATTTACAGTTGTGCCGCCAACGGCTCTGATTTCATAACCCTTAGTAGTTTGCGTAACAGAAGTTGTGTCGTCTTTTATCCAGCTGAATCTTTCGGTACTGTCTAAAACCTTTATGGGGATAGAACAATCGTCAATCGTTTTTTGCGCAACCGAATTATCCGATAACACGATATAATAATTATCCCCGTCGACGCTTCCCGTAACGGATAATTTAACTATTTCTGCTCCGTCGGCAAATTCGTCTATTTTATCGGCTACGCTGTACCCGTTGTTAACAGCGAAAAAATCCGTGTCTTCAAGCTTAAACTTATACGTAAAACCTTGAATCTCTTGGAAACTGAGTTTTCCATCTACGTCGATATCGAATTGCGGTTTTGCGTGAACGTAAATTGAAAGCACGTTGCTTTTTGCACCGACCATAACGGCGTCTTCTTCGGTTTTTCCCAAAGTATAAACGTACACGGTGTTCGCACCTTCAGATAGTTGAGCGGATATATCCGCACCGCTTTCGATCTTCTCGTCAGTCTTTGTACCTAAATACAACAGCTGATCAACGTCGGTTGCGGTAAATTTCAACGCAGTGCCGTCTAACTTCAAGTCTGTCACGCTTGCACCCTTATAGGCTGTTACCGAATCGCTTTTTATGCCATCGCCCTCTACGTGGTAAGCAATTTTCGTTTCGGTAACCAAATCGGTAATATCGTCGCCGGTTTTGATTTCCGTAAGCATATTATCGCCTGCATAAAGATAATACTTTTTGCCGTCTTCGGATTTAAACGTAACTACGCCGCCTGCCGATATCGCAAAATCCGCGATTTTTGTCGGCTTATCGGGCTCGGGCGGAGTCGGTGTGATCGGAGTGCTTGGTGTGCAAGCCGCTCCGAAAGCAAGCATCATCATTATCACTAACGTGAAAATAAACAATGCTTTTGTCTTTGTCTTGGTTTTCATAAGTTTTCCTCCTATTTTATCAGAATTTCTTCGGATTTAATACATTTTTTACACGCTATCGCGTTTTAGCCTTTTAACAAACCGGAATTCATCGCTTCGGTATCTTGACTTTCATTTGCGTCGTTAACAAACTCAAGACGATATTTTTCGTAATCTTCGTCCGAAAGCGAACCTCTCCATAAAGTACACAACAAATAGTTAATACCTAATCTTTCGTAACCGATATGCTCTCTGTAAAGTTCATACTTTTCTTTGTCAATATCTTTTACCGCAAGTATATCTTCATACGCTTTTTCTATAAGCGAATGCCATCTCTCTAACGTGCCTTTGGGCCAATATTCCGCTTTATCCCACTGGGCATAACAGTCGCCGCCGACGTTCATTGCCGATTTAACGTATAATGCACGAGCGCGCATTTCATCGAATATCTGCATCATCGTATCCGACGCCGCACCATAGAAATTATCGAAAAATCTTTGTATCAAAGCCTGATAATCGTCGTTCACGTCCCACGTGAGTTTCGATTGCAAATACATTTTCAACGAATTAAACATCGGCTGTCCGCCAAAGTTACCGCCTTGCAAAAACATATATTGCGAGTTTGCGTAATATGCATATCTAATGCGTTCTTGATAGCCGTTAAACGTATTATAAAATACAAAGTGCGTACTTTCCGAAAGGAATATGGTATCGTAAAACCACGTAGCTAAATCATTGCTGACGGCACGCCAACCGAGTATCGAAGATTTAACGGATTCGTTTTCATAAGAATCGAAACCTACCGTATAATCAGCTTCTATCGGCGCGTACATAACGCATACGCCGTCATCGCAACGTATTCCGTCAACCGGAACGTATTCTCCCGTTTTTGCGTTATACTCTACGGGTGGCTTAACGTATTTGAAATACGCAAAGAAACATATCTTTAAATCACGCGAATATTCCGCTCCCTCACCGGCAAACCATTCCTTAATTTGGGCGTTAACGTCATTCAAAAACAATATTATCGCCGAACTTTCAGCGCCATATTTTTCGGTCATCGCGTTGCACGCTTCGCAGTTACAAGAGTTAGTGTTATCCAAAATAGAGAACGTAACTAAATTTCTGTCCGGATAGTTTATTAGTCCTTCTTTCATAACGCTTACGGTTTGATTAACCATAGCGTTATATTCTTCTTCGTCGCCGTGTGCGGTATAGCAAACCTGACTTCCGTTACCGTTATACCATTTAGAATGAGTAACAGAGTTTTCGTCATAAGGCAAATACGCGTGAGAATTATGGAATATTTGTTGTTGCTCTCCTATCGGGATAAAAAACGTTCCGTAGTTTCTCATTCTGAACTTGTATATCGTTTGCGCTTGCTGCCACATAGTGCCGTATCCCGCAGCTCTGTTCGCAATATCGGGGATATCAAGCACGTCGTAATTCTTAAGCTTTATATCTTGCTTTTTATCAAGCGAATACGTATCTTTATAAAAGAATTCGTAACCAACCAAGTCGTTTAACAATCCGTAAACGCCATACAAAACGCCGTAATCTTTGCCGATAACGAAAACGTTATCGCCTTTGGTTTTTATACGATATCCGTCCGTACCTAATCCGCTTACGTCGTATACGCCTTCAGACTCTGCTATCGACGTATTACCTAACGAAATATACTTTCCGCCATCAAGAGTTTCGGTATCGTTAATGATAGAAAAAGTCGCGCCGGTTGCACCTGCCATTAACTGCATCAGTTCTTTGGATGCGTCATTTAAGGTTGCAGACGCTTTCTCGGGTAATACGATTTTGTAATCGGTATTACCGTTTTTTACAAGGTATTTTCCCGTTTCGCTAAAATTCCATATATGATTCGCCGAATTGTCAACGGTAAACTCCGTCGTTTCCGTCACCGTAGAGCAAGCAGAAAGCGAAGTAACCAAACACGTTACGCAACATATTAAGGCAATAAGCTTTTTAAATTTGTCTTTCATCACTAAATTCTCCTTTATTTCACAGTGATTTTATAAGTTTTGGCAGCCATATTTCCCGATTCGTCTACAGCGTAATAAGTTACTTTATAAACACCTTTTATATTAGCTTTAAACGATTCTCCCGCGGATAATCTATATATGCTTCCGTTAGGCGCTTCAACGTAAACGTAAACGGTTATACCCTTTCCGTTATCGGTTGCTGCGGCTGCGGATAATTTAACTTCTTTGCCGACCTTAACTTCTGAAACAAGGTCTTGCTTTATGATTAAGACCGGTTCGTCCATATCGGTTACTACGTTTTGCGCACCAAACGACACTTTGTTGCCGTAACCGTCTTTAACCTCGTAAACAGTTAAATAACTACCGCTTTCTTTAAGTATAAATTCATATTCTTTTCCGTATCCGCTTACGGCTTTCAATTCAGTTCCGTCGGTAGCCGTTACGTACGTGCCGTCAGGTTTTAATACGGATAACGTACATTCCGTATACGGATCAAGCACGTCTTTTACGACGGCAGAATATACTTTTATCTTTTCGCCGCTTCTTCTATCTCCGCGCATTACGTTTACTATTAATTCGGGACGAACTAAATCCCCGTCATCGGAAAAATCGTAAAACGCTTGATTGTTTATCTTTTGTAAAGAAACTCCCGCGCTGCCGTGAATTTTGTTTGCCGCTACGGAAAACTTAACTATCGAAGAACTGAAGCCGCTGAACTGTTCGCCGTTAGGCGTTGTCTTAACAAAGACGGTCTTTCCGCCGACTTTGATAGTTCTATCGGCATTGCTGTAACTGATTTTAGCTACTCCGCCAAGCATAGAATTAGAAAGCCTATAACCGTATATAGATCCGTTGACGTACAACGTTGTAACAACGCCTAAACGGAATTTCATCGAAATCGTTTCCGTAGGATTCAAAGAATCGGTAACGGTAACTACAACTTCTTTCATACTGCCGGTTGCGCCTATTTCAAGAGCAAAGCTTTCGGCTTGTACGGTATTGATAAAATCAAACGCGAAATCGTTTGCCGATGAGAAATAAACTCCGTTGCCGTCTGCAGAACGCGTAACTTCGCCTTTAGTCGTAACAAAATAATTTTCCGCTACAAGCGAGCCACCGTACCCTACGTCAACCACTTTTACGTCTACCGCTTTTTCCGCTTTTAAGTCACCGCTTCCGAAACGGTAAATAACTTTTACGCTGTCGTTTGCCTGTACTTTATAAACACCGTCTATGCGCTTCTCGGCACCACCGTCTTCGGAAACGTATATTTCGGTAGGTTGCATAGAAGGCGCTCCGTCAACGTAAGCACACGCTTGTATTTGCGGCAACACGTATTTCGCATTCTTTATAAAATAATCGGGTAAATTAGGCGTATCGTATATATAAGCCTTTCCCTCGTCGATAGATACAACTTTATAAATTTCGCTTCCGCCGTTTATATAATCGCAATATTCGCATCTTATAACGTACTCGCCCTCATATTCGGGGCAAAATTCTAGCGTTTCAGAATCGATATTATATGTTTTTCCGTTACCGATAAGAGTTGCGGTAATTGTAATCGTCGGTTCTCCGACAACTACGCCGCCGAAATAAAGACTTTCCGCAAGAACGCTTTGCGCTCCAGTTTTAAACGACGTATTTCTCTCAAAAAATACCGGATAAATCGAATCGCCGTTTATGGCATTGATCATAATATCTTTACTTTGTGAATTGCCGTATTTATCCGTCGCGGTATATGCGATTTTATATTCGCCGGTTTGAGCCGGAACGAACGCTTCACCCGCCACGTCGATTTTTTGGTTTCCGTAATAAACTTCGTAAGCGACGTTTACTTTATCGTCGTAAACGGATTTAATGGAATATTCCGGAATTTTGAAGCTTTTGCCGACAAGCGTATTTACACCCTTATCGGAGCCAGCCATATCGATTTGAATTTCCGGTTTGCTATTCGGAACAAAAGTTTCTTTACTCAAATCTTCACCGCATATTTCCGTTATAACGAAATCAAACGTGGTAGTATTGTAATTACCGGCTTCTATGGTAAGAAACGCTTCTCCGGTGCTAAAACCTTCCCACGGTTCATCGAAATAATCGGTATCGTCAAAATCGCACACCAAAGGTTTAGGTATGTTATACGGCGTTCCGAATAACTGAAGGTTAGAATAATCCATAGAGATATAAATTTCTCTATCGCCGACGGCTGCCGTGCCGTTCTGACCTGAAAAAGACACCAACGCCTCCGTTCCGTAATCTCCGCCCTTAGCAATATCGTTTGTTAAAGAGCTTTTGCCGGCAACTGTTTGTCCTACGGGACCGGCTTTCATATAAAAATGTTCCGCACCCCAGTTATCCTGCCATGGGTCCCAACACGTAACCGTAAAATAGTTATTTTCATCATAAACATCCGTAAAAGTAAATGACAAAAAATGCGCGTCTGAACACTTTTCCAACTGCGGCGTCGGGAAAAGGCTTAATAATACGTCGGTAGCGGTTTTACCGTTAAAATTAATAGCCTTTTCAAAACGAAACTTTTCACCGGGCGCAAGTTTTACAACGATTCCGTTCTTATCCTGCGCATACACTTCGTGCGTGCCGTATCTGACAGACGATTCTTTACCGCTCACAGAGTAAAGAGGAAGAGCCTCTGCACTTGCAGCCGTATTTGCCTTTGCGCTTAACGAAACACCTTGTATAACGGAAAACAGCATTATCA
>CAZXOQ010000078.1:0-6200 GCA_964642415.1 uncultured Christensenella sp.
GTTATAATCCGAACCAAATACTTGTAACGAGTGAATGGCTCGGATTTACTTTTACTCTTTAATTATTATAACGGCAGGAATTTTCGTTCCTGCCGTCAGTTTTAAAAAAGTTTTTGTTGCGTTTTTATGCTTTTTTTACGTTAGATTTATCTTGTTGATGGCTTTTGAAAACTTATTTTGTTTATCTGCCGATGCTGACGCCTAAAACGCCTAATATAACTTCGTTTGCAACCGCTTTTATTTTTAAGCAAGAAAGGTTTTTGTTCGGATTAAGCGGTATTCTTTGAACGGTTGCGTGGTTATAATCGTTAAAATAGAAATACTCGTTTTCTTTTTGTAACGTGGGGACAAGCCAATCGTCAATATTTATCGGGTATACAAGGCTGATTGAGTCGGAGTTGTTGTCATCGTATTCTACGCTTATTTTCGCGTTTTCAACGCCCGTTTGCATAGCGTTTGTTGTAGAAATAAACAGCACTGCTATTTCTTTTGCTTTCCCTTTAAGCGGAATAGAAATTTCCGTAGGAAAGTTATCCCACGTAGACACGCAAGCTAAATTTTCGTTTTCGCTAGGCGTTAAGAAAGGAATACCCGACGCGGTGTGTATTTTGCCGTTCGCAGAACGTAAAAGCCCGTCGTCAACGTAAAGCAAATTATGTCCGCGGTGATTCCATTCCCAAGCGTATCTTCCGTTGGGGAAAACGCCGATAGAATAACCTTTCGGGCGGGGCAACATAAATTTTTGATTATGAACCTCGGTCATATTGCAATTAAAGAATTTTTTAATATCGATAGGCTCAAAGTCGGCGCTATAATCGGGTTTTTCGGTTTTCTTTTCAATGATTTTGTAATCCGCGGCAAGGTAAGCGTCGTATTCGTCTTTTTTAACGCGAATAAACAAAGTGTGGTCGCCAAGAACATTTTTTGCGGTAGCGTAAACGGTGTTATCGATTATTTCAATATTCTCTAGTGCCCGGTTAATATCTAAAACGTCTATTATATCGCCATCGCTAATTTGAAAGGCAAGTTGATTTTTTGCGAAAGTCAACGCGCTGTATTTGATAGCGGGGATATTGCCGTTGCCGTGGATAACTCTTAACTGAACGTGCCCTACGATATCTGTGGATATATTTATATAACTGTTATTGGGCGACGGGCTAACGGTATAAGAAACGGCTTTTCCGTTTATTATCACGGTATCGACGCTTGTTGATATCATCGGTATTTTAAAGTGTTTTGTTTCTTTTCTGTCGCAATATACATCGAAAGTTTCTTCGTTGCCCTTTTTATTGTAGTGCAAAGATATATCGGATAGCGATAAATCGGCTTTTTCCCAATCGATAGGGAAGTTCGGAGCAATATCGATTCGTTCGTCGAGAGAGTTTATTCTAATACCGTATAATCCTTCTATAACAAGACGTAAATACGTGCTAGAAACGTCGGTAAAGTCTAAATCCGCAAGGTCTGACGTGCAGCGAGAAGACTGAACGTGCGCCGCCATACCGGGGTTTCTTCCCATAAAATAGCAATCGATAATCCCGTCTAAAAGTTTTTTGCCGCTTTCTTTTAATCCGAGCTTAAAATAGGTTAATGCCAAGTGTGCATTTTCCGCGGGGAAAATGCCGTACGTAGAATATTTTTTAGGCAACCAATTAGAACAATAAGATAAACGACCTTTACGAACGGGTGTTTCGATACTTTTAACGTTGTTTTCGGTATATTTAAGCATTGTATACGCTTGAAAATCGTCAACCACGTCGCAGTCTATTGCAAGATACGTCGTTGATAATTCCGGCTCGGGATGTATAAGCCGATTGCCTATTGTATCGATAGATTCGGCAATAATGCCCTTGTCTGAAAGCCAAAGTTTATCGTTTATTGCTTGTTTTATGTTATTAGCCCTGTCAAGAAAAACCTTGTTCGGCTGTTGCAGTTTTTTTGCGATTTTAGCCATTATGAGGTTAGCGCGAAAATTGTATGCGCTCGATTGAGCGCAACCGGCACCGTTATATGAGTGCCCGTCTGAAATCCACGTGTTAAGAAAGTTTTGATAAAGCCCGTCGTTATCGTAATCGAAGATTCTTTCTTCCCAATCGAGCATTGCGCAAAACTCGTTAAAAAACTTACGCGCTATATCTAAATTACCGCTCCATTCGATATGGTGCATTATCATATCGAAAGCGCATTCTTGCATATTATAATAAGCCTCTTCTTTGCCTAAGAAGTAAGGAAGATATCCGTAAGAATTTTCAATACTATGATATTGTGAAGGACCGTCGCCCTCTCTCGGATTTTCGCCGTCAAACCAAACCCGTTCTTTTTTATCGGAGGGTTTTATTATTTGCGCTAAATGTGCCGAAACAGTGCTTTCAACTCTGTCGTTCCAACCAAGGCAGGTTGGGGCGTACCAATTTCTCCAACCCAAGAAAGGCGAGTGATACCCGAATGCTCCGTGATGGAAAGAGTTTTTATGGAATGACGAATCGAGGGCTATTACCGTAGGCGCGATCGTAAGGTCGAAAGAATTGTCGGGTGTTTTCGTGTTTATGCAAGCGTGCTTTAGATAAATTTGTTCTTTTACGTATTTATCGGGATTTTTTATCGATAACCAATTTTCTAAAGTTTTTTCGTCTGAATTGTATAAAACTATAATATATCCGTCAAGTTCTTTTCCGGGGGCGATAGTCGTAGAAATTTTAACTACGTTATCGTCGTTATTTTCGGGTTTGCTGCCAAGAAAAGAGCTGGGATAAGGTGTTTGAAGCGATTTTGCAGAACCCAATTCAAAATTGCAATCGAAAGTTGCGGCTATTCTCATAGAACAGCCGTTTGGGTGGCTGATAAGAGCGTTGTTTTTGCCCAATTTGACAATATTGTTTTGACAATCTTCGGCGCAAAAATAGCGCTTTTTTTCGTCTTTATATTCAAAACGGGCGATATAATCGGTAATGCCGCCAAACCCCGCGACAAAATAAACCCTTTGGTCGGTGGCGATTTTATAGTGAATTAAAAACCCGTCGTCCGGCAAAAGCGGATAAGCTTCTATATTTACTTTCACGTCGGGAAACCAAGGCGACATTTGCGAAAGCTCGTATTCCATCCAGCCTTTTTTGAATTCCGCGCGTATATCTTCGGAATTATGAAACCAGCGCGAACTGATATCGATATCGTCGGAATAGAAAAACCCTACTCTTTGATCGGGGGTTAAAGCAAGTCCGCTTGTAAGCGTGCCGCATTTTGAATAAAAACTGAATAAGTCTTTTTCCCAATCGGTGGATGCACCCAAAAATTGCGGCGCGTCGCCTGCGAAAGTGAAAAATCTTGCGCTTTTATCGTCGTTTTTGTGCGAGCCGTAGAGCGTGCGGTTAAAAACTTCGGAACTCCCGTTTATTTCGTAGCCGTTTTCGGTTGGCGTATAACGTGATTTTAACATAAAAAATCTCCTAAACATATGTCTAAATAAATTTTATCATTTACAACTTAAAAATCAAGAAATTAAATTGTCATAGTGTATAAAAATATTGCTATTTAAATAGGCGCGGTATTTTTTGCCGTTTTACGCGATATCCTAAAATGTTTTAATATTAAGCTAAGTCTTTTGTTTTTAGCAGATATGCCGTAAATACGTTTTGCAGAAATAAAGATAAATACTTTTAGGTTGAAGATTCTTCTATATCGTTGTTTTCTTTAAGCATAATACGGTATTCCCCCGGAGAAATGCCCATTGCGCTTTTAAATACCTTACAAAAATAGGCGGTTGAATTAAAACCGCAATCCATAGAAATTTCGGTTATAGATTTGTTTGAATGTTGCAAAAGGCGAATTGATAAATTTAGCTTGCAGTTTGCAACGTAATCGAAAATGGTTGTGCGCGTGGCTTGCTTAAACAAGCGCGACAGATAATATTTAGAAATAAAAAATTCCGAAGCAATCTGATCTAGCGACGTAATAGAGGTGGCGTTAATGTTAAGATAGCTTATTACCTTTGAGATTAAAGCGTCTTGTTTTATATCGGTAACCGTTTCTTGAGAAGACTCGCCAATTCTGTTTAGTTCTAACAAAATATTAGAAAGGGTAAGCGCAAACATATCGTAATCGACAAGGTTATAATGTTTTAGCATATTTTCAAACAATAACCTTACGCGATTAGGACTTTTAAGCTTAATTATGTTTTTATCAAAGCATTGCAAAAGCTGTTTAACGTAATCTTCTTTAAAATATTGGTGTAAAAAGCTTTCTGAAAAATAGATAACGTATCTGCTGAAGTTGCCGCCCTTTGTAGAGTGAGAAACGTTTGGCTTTGCAAGCGTCACGTAGTCGGGCAAAACCTCGTGATTTTTGCCTTGTATCGTGTAAATTCTTCTGCCGTTAATTAAATAATAAAGTTCGTAATAGTTGTGCGTGTGGCGTTTAGAAATATAAGATTCGTTATACACGACGTTAGCAAAAACGTTGTATTTTAAGCGGTTTACGGGCATAAAGCAATCTCCGTTTGTAAATATAGTTATAGCAATATGCTAGCAAATTTTTAGTTAAATGTCAACAAATAATCAAAAAAACGCGAATTATTGCAAAAAAACAGCAAAAAAAGGTAAAACTAGCTTTGTTTTATAAAAAATGCCGGAATAATCAATAGGGCAATATTTTTATATCGGTTAGCAACCTGATGTCTTGATTTTTCTCTATTGAGATTGTAAAATTTATATATAAGAAATGGATTGCTATAAAAATTCATAAACAGACCATTTTTAATTAGGAGATAAAATGAAAGATATAACGATAGCATACATTGGCGGAGGCAGTCGCGGTTGGGCTAGAGGATTTATCAGCGATCTTGCTTTAGAAAAAAGGATTTGCGGAGAGGTAAGACTTTACGACATAGATTATTCGGCTGCAAAAGATAACGAAACTATCGGCAATATGATTTACGACAGAGCCGAAACCTTAGGTAAATTCAAATATAAAGTTGTTGAAACCATAGGCGAAGCGTTAACCGGCGCGGATTTTGTAATAATATCTATTTTGCCCGGCACGTTTGACGAAATGGCGGTGGACGTTCATATGCCCGAAAAATACGGAATCGTTCAATCGGTTGGCGATACCGTCGGACCGGGCGGCGTAGTTCGCGCATTGAGAACGATACCGATGTTTAAAGATATTGCCTTGGCAATAAAAAAATATTCGCCGAAGGCTTGGGTTATAAATTATACCAACCCGATGGCAGTTTGCACGGGAACGTTATTTAAGGTTTTTCCCGAGATAAAAGCGTTCGGCTGCTGTCACGAAGTATTAAGCGTAAAAGACTTTATTGCGTGTATTTATAACGCCAAAACGGGCGAAAACGCAACGAGAGATGACGTTAAAGTAGAAGTTACGGGAATAAACCATTTCACTTGGTTGCCATCGGCAACTTGTAAGGGCGTTGATATGTTTCCGTGGTTTAGAGAATACATAGATAAAGATTTAGCGGGGCTCGGATTTGAAACGGATAATTGGATGAACAAAAATTTCCCGTCTAGCCAAAAGGTAAAGTTCGATTTGTTTAAGAGATACGGATATATCGCGGCTGCCGGGGATAGACATCTTTGCGAATTCGTGCCGAGTAATTGGTATCTTAACGCGCCCGACAGAAAAGAGAAGTGGGGATACGAGCTTACTTCGGTAGATTGGCGTAAAAAAGATATGCAAGATAAACTTCAAGAAACTAAAGACATTTTAAGCGGAGCAAAGGAGTTTGAGATAAAGAGTACGGAAGAAGAAGGCGTAATTCAGATTTGCGCGCTTGCGGGCTTAGGCGATTACGTAACCAACGTTAACGTGCCTAACGTAGGGCAAATAGAAAACTTGCCTTTAGGCGCTGTTGTAGAAACAAACGCATTGTTTTATGAAGACGGCATAAAGGTTGTTAATATGGGTAAGATACCCGATTGCATAAACGCAATGGTATATCCGCACGCGGTGAATCAAACGGAAATTATAGACGCAACGCTTGAAGGTGATTTTGAAAAGGTTTACAGAATATTCATAAACGATCCTAATATGAATATTCCGTTAGAAGATTCTAGACAATTGCTTAAAGATATGATGAAGGCAACAAAAAAATATTTGCCTTCGTTTAATTTAGACGATTGATATAAAAATAGCGGCGATATAGGTTGGTAAAATCCCTTTCGGGATGATATAAAATATATTATATAAGG
>CAZXOQ010000079.1:0-6187 GCA_964642415.1 uncultured Christensenella sp.
AACCCGGTAAGGGAGCGGCGTTCGTAAGAACTAAAATGAAAAACGTTATCGACGGTAAGGTTTTAGAAAAAACTTGGAACCCCACCGAAAAGATAACCGAAGTTACCATCGAAACCAAGAATATGACTTATTCTTATAACGACGGCGAGCTTTATTATTTTATGGATCAAGATTACAACCTTATTCCTCTTAATCACGAGCAGGTTGAGGACGCTCTTATGTATATTAAAGAGAACGATCCCGTTAAGGTTAAGTTTTATAAGGGAGCTGCTTTCTCGGTTGAATGCGAAAACTTCGTAGTTCTTCGCGTAACTACTTCAGATCCTTCGGTTAAGGGCAATACCGCTACCAACGCTACTAAAGAAGCTATTTTGGAAACGGGCGCTAAAATTCAAGTTCCGATGTTCGTTAACGAAGGCGAACTTATCAGAGTTGATACCAGAACGGGCGAATATATGGAGCGCGTTAAGGGTTAATTAAATATAAAGACTTAAATGCCGCCGCAAGATTTTTAGTTTTGCGGCGGTTTTTGAAATCAAAAATTTCGCCGTCGTTAGATAATGCGGCGTAAAGGAGATTTTATAGTGAAAACCGCGTTGATTACGGGTGCTTCCGGCGCGATCGGTCGTGCATTAACGTTAAAATTTATAGATAAGGGCTTTTTTGTGGTCGGGCAATACAATAAAGGCAGTGCCGCGGTAGAAAAACTGAAAAAAGAATTGGCTGCCGTCGAAAAAGAAGAGATGTTTTTTCCTTTCCGCGCCGACCTTTCAAATTCGGCGGATGTAAACGCGCTTGCGGATTGCGTTTTGAAAAGTTTCGGTCATACGGACGTTTTCGTCGCAAACGCGGGTGTAGACTTATATAAGCTTTGTTCGGAAACGGAAGAAGAAGAGTGGGATACCCTTTTTTCGGTTAACGTTAAATCGGTTTTTTTGCTTATGAAAAGGCTTATTCCGTCTTTTACCGAAAGAAAAAAGGGCAGCGCTCTTTTTATATCTTCTATATGGGGTATATCGGGCGCGTGTATGGAAAGCGCTTATTCCGCGTCTAAAGCGGCGCTTATAGGTTTTTCAAAGGCGATGGCTAAAGAACTTGCTCCGAGCGGCGTTACGGTAAACTGTCTTTGCCCGGGCGTTATTGATTCGCCTATGAACGACAGATTCGATAAAAAAGAAATATCCGATTTGATAGAAAGAACCCCGATCGGAAGACTCGGCAGCCCGAAAGAAATTGCCGATATAGCGTATTTTTTATGTTGCGAAGCTCCGTTTATCACGGGGCAAGCTATTACCGCGGACGGCGGTTTTATATCGTAACGCGCGCGTTATGACGGTCATAAAAATTTTTAATCGAAATAAGCTTGATAAAAAAATAGTTTTGTTGTACAATAAAACCGAAAAACAAATAGGGGTTTCCCCTCGGAGGATAAAATGCTTACTGCAATTACAGGTATAAATTGGGGTGACGAAGGCAAAGGTCGTATGGTAGACCTTCTTTCTGAAAATTACGACGTGGTTGTCAGATATCAAGGCGGCAACAACGCAGGACACACGGTTGTCAACGATAAGGGTAAATTTGTTCTTAACCTTTTGCCGTCGGGTATTTTGCGTGACGGTGTTGTTAACGTTATCGGCAACGGCGTTGTTGTGGATATAAAACATCTTACCGAAGAAATGGGTAGAATAGAAGAAGCCGGCGTGGCTATCCCTCCCGAACATTTAAGGATAAGCGATAGGGCGGTTATTTGTATGCCGTATCACGTTATGCAAGACTGTTTAGAAGAGAACCGCCTTGCGGGTAAAAAATACGGTTCAACCCGCCGCGGCATAGCGCCCGTTTACGGTGATAAATACATGAAAAAATGTATACGTATGGGCGAATTGTTTGATATGAAAAAACTTGAAGAACGCCTTAAAGATATAGTTGAATGGAAAAATTTAACCATTTGCGGCGTTTACGGTGCGGAACCCGTTAAACTTTCGGATATGATGGAGCATCTTAAAAAATACGGAGAAAAGTTGCTTCCCTTTATATGCGATACGTCGGTATTGCTGGATAAGCTTGCCGCCGAGGGGAAAAACATAATGTTCGAAGCTCAGCTCGGCGCTCTCCGCGATATAGATTTCGGTATTTATCCTTACACAAGCTCTTCTAACTCTATTGCGGCTTACGCTCCCGTAGGTTCGGGTATCCCGAACAGAAAACTCGATTTATCTATCGGTATTATGAAAGCTTATTCTACTTGCGTGGGAGAAGGTCCTTTCACCGTAGAATATTTCGGCGATAAGGCTGAAGAACTCAGAAAAGCGGGCGGCGAATACGGCGCGGCTACGGGCAGACCGAGAAGAGTAGGACCATTCGACGCGGTTGCAAGCAAATTCGGCATACGTATGCAAGGCGCTGATGAAATTGCCCTTACGAAGCTTGACGTTTTAAGCTATGCCGACGAAATAGAGGTATGCGTTGCGTACGATTTGAACGGTGAAAAAGTAACGGAATTCCCGTTAACTCAGCGTTTAGAAGAATGTAAGCCCGTTTGCGTTACCCTTAAAGGGTGGCAAAAAGATATAAGCGCGTGCAGAAAAAAAGAGGATTTGCCTAAAGAAGCGATAGAATATATCCGCTTTATAGAAAAATCCGTCGGAACTAAAATAAAATATGTTTCCGTCGGGGCAGAGCGCGACGCGTATATCGTGATGTATTAATAACAAAATAACTATAACGGAGCAATCCGTAGTGCCGCCGCCCGTGTTTTTTCGGGCGGCGTAATTAAAATTACGGGAAAAGAGTAATAAAATGAATTATAAACAAAGAAAAAGCGGAGTGCTTATGCCGATTTTTTCGCTTCCGTCTAAATACGGAATAGGCGATTTCGGAGAGCAGTGTTACGAATTTATAGATTTTTTAAAAGGAACGGGGCAAAGCGTATGGCAAATTTTGCCGCTTGTGCAAACGGGTTACGGCAATTCGCCCTATTCTTCCGTTTCGTCGGACTCGTTTAATCCTTATTTTATCAGTCCCGAAGAACTTGTAAAACAAGGTTTGCTTAACGAAAAGGAAACGGAATTTTCTTTATACAACGGTAAATACGTCGATTACGGGTTTTTGTATTCGGTGAGATTTCCGTTGCTTAGAAAAGCTTTTTCGCGCTTCGATAAAAACAGTCCCTCTTTCAGCGATTTTGTAAAAAAAGGAAAAGCTTACGATTACGCTATTTATATGACGCTTAAATACGAGTCGGGGCAGAAGCATTTTTACGAATGGGAGCATAAATATAAATATCGCGAACAAAACGCGCTTGACGAGTTTGCCGAAAATTATCGGGAAGAAATTTTGTTTTGGCAGTTCGTTCAATACGAAGCCGAAAGAGAATGGCTTAACGTAAAAGCTTACGCCAATTCAAACGGAATAGAAATTTTAGGGGATATGCCGCTTTACGTTGCGCACGACTCTACCGACGTATGGCGCGATCCCTCGCTTTTTAAGCTTGACGGCAAACTTATGCCGACGGAAGTTGCAGGCGTTCCGCCCGATTATTTTTGCGCGAGCGGGCAGCTGTGGGGTAACCCCGTTTACGATTACGAAAAGCAAGAAGAAGACGGGTTTAAGTGGTGGGTTCGCCGTATCGAAAGAGCTTTAGAACTTTTTGATTTTGTAAGAATAGATCACTTTAGGGGGCTTGACAGGTTTTATAAGGTAAAATCGGGTATGCCCGACGCGCGCGAAGGCGAGTGGGAAAAAGTTCCGTCCGAAAAACTCTTTTCGGCGCTTCACTCTAAAACGGATAGAAACAGAATTATTGCGGAAGATTTAGGCATAATTGACGACGGAGTGAGAGACTTGCTTAAAAAAACGGGATACCCCGGAATGAAAGTGCTTTCTTTCGCTTTTAACGGAGAAGATTGCAATCCGCATTTGCCGGAAAATTGCGAAGAAAATTCCGTTTGCTATACCGCAACGCACGATAACGATACCCTTAAAGGACTGATAAACACCCTTTCGGATTGGGATAAACGTAATCTCGTTTGCGGCGTGGAAAAAAGCCTTAGTCTTCTCGGCGTAAGCGGCAAAACGGATAGCGAAAATTCTATTATAGACGCCGTAACGGAATTGGGCTTCGCCTCTAAATCTAAACTTTTCGTTATACCTATGCAAGATTTGTTAAAACTCGGTTCTGACTATCGGATAAACGAACCGGGTACGGTTAAAGAACAAAACTGGTCGGTAAAATTTTCTTTCGGAGAGATTGAATCGGCTTTTGACAGGTTAAAAACGCTTACCGAAAAGTATAATAGATAATATCGGGGAAAATAGTTTGAGTAAAAAAAGAAAAATCGCGATAATCGCTTTGTCTTTTACGGTTGCGCTAACGTTATGCTTTATATGGGGAAATTCTTTGCTCGGTAAAGCCGCTTCCGCACAGGGTTCTATGACGGTGTACGAAGTTTTTGCAAAGCCGGTATTAGATTTTTTATTCGGAGAGGGCGTCGTTTCGCACGAGGCGTTTAGAAAAATTACGCACGGCGCAGAATTTATGCTGTTGGGATTTGAGTTTTGCGCTTTGTTTTTTGCGGTGAAAAATAATTTAGGCGCGGTATGCTGCGTTAAGTTATTGCCATGCGGTTTTTTTGTGGCGTTTTTAGACGAAACTTTGCAAATTTTTTCGGGCAGAGGTCCGTCTGTAACCGACGTGTGGATAGATTTTGGCGGATACGTTTTTGCCGCCGCGCTTTCTTTCGCCGTTTACGTCGCGGTTTGCGCGGTAAAAAAGAAAAAAATAGAAAAGATACGGCGGTTTAACAAAAAAGGCTTTTGACAGCCTTTTTTTATGTTTAAAAATTTTTTTAACGGAAATAATCGTATAAAAAATTAAAGGAGATTTATATGGATCCGTTTAAAGAATTACCCAAAACAGACAAAATAACTTATGCAAGCTGGAGTTCTCTCGCTCCGAAAAGTTACGATAAAAACGCAACGTCACCCTACACGAAAACGCGCGTTATTTTAATGAACGGTACGGAATTCGAGGCAAATTCTTTTTTGCATCAATTTCACCGTCATTGCTTAAATAACGACGTACGCAGAGTTCTTGCCGCAGTAAGAAGACAAGAGCAGCAACAGCAAAAACGTATTGCCGCGTTAAAACCGATTAACGAAAGCATTTTAGAAACCACTATCGGCTATGAGCAGCTTGCCGTAGATATTACTGCCGAAATGGCGAAAAAAGAACCTAATCCCTTTGTTAAAGCGCAGCTTGACTTTGCGTTGCTGGAAGATTTTGATCATCTTTACAGGTATTCCGATTTGTTGGATATGACAGAGGGGATTAAAGGCGAAGCTTTAGTCGGCGGATATACCGAAATTACGCCCGGTAGGCCTACGGTTTCGGAACATCGCCACCCAAACGACGACGTAAGAAGATATATAAACTGTTGGCAAGACGCCCTTATAACCCGTTTACACGCTTCGATAATTACTGCGGCGGAACAGCAGACAATGAATTATTATATGAACGTAGGTTCTTTTTTTCATACCGAGGAGGGTAGGAAGCTTTATAACGAAATAGCGATGATAGAAGAACAGCACGTAACGGGTTACGGCGCTTTAAACGACCCGTCCGCAAGCTGGTTTGAAAGTTGGGTTATGCACGAATACGCCGAATGCTATCTTTATTATTCTTGTTATAAAGACGAAAGTGACGACTATATAAAGAAAATATGGCTTAGTCATTACGAAGAAGAATTGACGCATCTTAAAATCGCTTCGGATATGCTATATAAATACGAGGGTAGAGAACGCGAGCAGTTGTTTGTGCTTGACGGTTCGGAATTTCCTTCGCTTATATCGTTACACGAAAATATCGATTACGTTCGCGAGGTTATGAAAGAAGTAAGGCTTACGGGATACAAAGAAGACACGTTAAAAATAGACGACGTACCCGACGGGGCTGATTTTTTCAAGTATCAAAAGCAGGTTAACTCTTCCGTCGGAGCGGTTCCCTCTCATACGGTTATAGAAAAGTATATAAAAAAACACGGAGAGGATTACCGTTTCGAGGTTGAACCTTCCGCAGAAAAAACCCTTAGGGATAGAAAAACCGATAATATCGAGCTGGGTAGAAAAAAAGGATATTAAGCAAAATTTAAGCGGCGAGCTTAAAAGCTCGCCGCTTAATTATAAACAG
>CAZXOQ010000080.1:0-6155 GCA_964642415.1 uncultured Christensenella sp.
CAAGTGTAGAGTGCTAATTTTTAAAAATAATTTTATAATTTTTTATTGTAGAGAGGTATAAGCGGTTTAAAAATTGTTAAAGCCTTTTCCGTAAACCTGATTGGCGTCGCATACGATAACGAAGGCGTGTTCGTCTAACTGTTTAACCCATTCTTTAAGGTTGGTTATTTGATTGTTTTTTACGCAAGTCATAATAACCCCCTTTTCGGTTTTAGTGTACATTCCTTCGCCACGCAAAAGAGTTACCCCACGCGGGCTGTGTTCAATAAGATATTCGGACATTGCGTCCGCCTGAGAGGTTACTATATAGCACAGCTTAGACTTGGTAAAACCCATAACTATAAGATCGCTTATTTTAGCTACCGTAAATATAAGTATAAGCGCATATAAAATGTTTTCTATATCGTGAAGAACTATCGCGCCGAGAACTACGATTATTCCGTCGAATACGGCAACGTGCGTAGCTATGGTCATTACGGGAAAAATATGATGAGTTACCCTGCCTAAAAGCTCCGTTCCGCCGCTAGACATTTCGTATTTGATAAAAAAGCCCATGCCCACGCCCTGCAAAACTCCGCCGTACAGCGCGGCGAGAATTTTATTGTCTGTGACAAGCGCGATATTTTCAAACACCGCCGTAAAAAGCTCGGTAAAAAGGCTGAGCGTAATAGTCGTTATAAAACAACGCAAAATAAACCGCCACCCAATAAGCTTTAAGCCGAACAGCAAAATTGGCACGTTTATAATAACGATAAAAACACCCGTCGGTATCGACGGAATAACTATATTCAAAAGCGTTGCAAGACCGCTCGCTCCGCCGGCTATTATTTTATTGGGGATTAAAAATATTGTTAGTCCGAGCGAAAAACAAGCGCAAGCGATAACCATAAAAAAGTATCTTTTTGCAAGCAGCTTGTTATCGTTTTTTTTTACGTTGTCGTTTTTCATAATGTTCCTCACTCTCCGTAAATCAACGCCGCTAAATCTTCGCTTTCAGCGCCGACAATGTATTTATCGGCGTCGCAAAGGGCGGCTTTTATATCGTTTTTTATAAATGGCGTGCCGTTAAGTTTTTCGGCGAGTTCCGCCACCGGTTTATAGGTGAAAAAATCGCCGGTAAACTCGACATTGCGAATTACTCCGTTTTCCGTATCGAAATTTGCGGTTATCGTTCCGAAAGAAAATCTTGCTTCCGCGCGGTTTTGCCCCTTAGGCGAACGGCCTATGTTCCATTCGTAAGAAGAATATTTGCTTGCGGCAAGCTTCTCTATCTCGGCAACGTCTTTATCGGAAAAAGTACATTCTTCACAATCCTTTTTGAAAAACTCTTTAAGCCCGAACCAAAATTCTTCGGCAGTAATTTTTTTAGGCAAACAATCGTATACGTTGGTAACGCGCGCGCGAACCGACTTTATACCCTTGCTTTCGGTTTTTAACTTGCTCGGATTAAGCGCGGCAGCCAAAACCGACGTATCCGTATTAAAAAGCAGCGTGCCGTGGTGCATTATTCTGCCGTCGTAAATGGTTTGCGCGTTGCCGGAAATCTTTTTCCCGTCAACCGTAATATCGTTGCGCCCCGAAAACTCCGCGTGAACGCCCAACGTTTTTAAGTAAGCGATAACGGGCGCGGTAAATTTAACGTAGTTGTTAACGCTTTCATCATAAGGCGCGATAACGGTATAGTTTATATTGCGCAAATCGTGATAAACCGCGCCGCCGCCCGTTAGTCTGCGAACCACCTTAATATCGTGCTCCCTAGTGTATCCGAGATTAACCTCCGATAGCGCGTTTTGATTTACGCCTATTATTACAGCCGGCGCGTTACGCCACAAATAAACGTAATAACCGCCCTTTTGCTTTAGCAAATACTCTTCCGACGCGAGATTAAAATACGCGTCGTGATTGTCTTGTGTTAAAAACTTAAATTTTTCCATAAGATACATAATAATACTGCGGCAAAAAAAAAGCAAGCGTTAACGCCGCTTTTAAAAAAATACCTCTTTTTTTTTTATAAATATCGCATTAAAATTATTGTTGTATACGCAATATATCCCCACGTTTTAACGGAAGCTCCGTTTTAACGAAAAGCTTTTGCTGAACAATCTTAGCGTCGGTTACGGGCGCGCCGTTCTCGTCAAACATTTCGTTTACTTTAAGCAGCTTACCGAAAACGTCTGACGGGGATAAAACCTCTAACTCGTCACCCGTTTTAAACCTGTTTCTCATTTCAACCACGGCGCAGCCGTTTTCGTATCCTAAAACGTTTGCGACGAATTTATGCGTGCCGCGACTTTGACTGTCTGAAAAATTCTCCGTTCGGTCGTTCGCTCCCGTTGCGTACGCCGTGGTAAACTCTCTGTGCGCGGTTTTTTCTAACTCCGTTTTATAAAGGGGATTTTGCTTATACGCATCGCCTTCTTTATAATACGCGTCTATCGCGCGGCGATAGGCGTTTATTACCGTGGCAAGATAGTATTCAGACTTCATTCTTCCCTCTATCTTAAAAGAGCAAACGCCCGCCGAAATAAGTTCACCGATATAATCGATTAAACATAAATCTTTGCTATTTAAAATATAACTGCCGCGCTCGTCCTCGCAAAGCTCCATAAACGCGCCGTTAGAGCCTTTTTCGCGTATTTCGTAATTCCAGCGGCACGCTTGAACGCACTCGCCGCGGTTAGACGGACGCCCCGTTCTGTAATCGGATAAAAGGCAACGTCCGCTATACGATATGCACATAGCGCCGTGAATAAACGTTTCTAATTCTAATTCCGGAACGGCGTCGTGAATTTCTTTTATTTCTTTTAAGGAAAGCTCTCGCGCAAGAATTACCCGCTTAACCCCTTGCTTATACCAAAATTCCGCCGATTTATAGTTAAGAGTGTTCGCTTGCGTAGAAAGGTTTACGGGCAAATCGGGCGCAACGCTTTTGGCGCAGGCTATAAGCCCCGGATCGGATATAATAGCGCCGTCAACACCCGTTTTTTGCAAAAACTCAAAATAACGTTCCGCTTGCGAAATATCGTCGTTGCGGGCAAAGACGTTAACCGTTACGTACAGCTTTTTGCCTAACGAATGATAATATTCGGTTGCAAGACTTAATTCTTCGTTATCGAAATTCCCCGCAAGCGCCCTTAGCGATAAAGATTTTCCGCCGACGTAAGCGGCGTTCGCACCGTAATACGCCGCGGTTTTAAGCTTACGCATATCTCCCGAAGGCGCTAATAATTCTACTTTATTCATTTTATTTTCTCCGAAACGCATATTCCGTCTTCGATATCATAAACCGCCGTTTTAAAATGCTCGTCTTTACTAACGGCGTCAAGATAACCCTCTATGCTTTTTTTGATAGTTGAATGTTTTCGCGGCGCATTTCCGACGATATACCCGTGAAAAGCCACGTCGTCGGCAAAAAGAATTCCGCCAACGTTCAACGCCTCTTTCAAATAGGGCAAATATTCTAAATAATGCCCCTTAGGTCCGTCTAAAAAAATAAGATCGTATTTACCCGTAAGCTTAGGGATTATTTCGGAAGCGTCGCCGCGAATAATGCGCGCGCGATCTTTTACCCCGAAGGTTCGGTAATTCCCCTCCGCTTCGTCTGCAAGATCTTCGTCTATTTCGATACCCGTAAGCCTTGCCGCAGGCAAAGAAAGCAATAGCAAAACCCCCGTAAGCCCGACGTTAGTTCCTATTTCTAAAATCAAAGACGGATTTTTTTCTTTTGCAATCTTAACTAAGGTTTTTAAAGTTTCATCCCTCAGTATAGGCTCGCCTCTCAGCTTGGCTTCGGCGCGCTTTGCGTTTATCTCAGTAAAATCAGTCAATTAAACCACCATTACCATCGGCACGAGCATCGGATTTTTCTTAGTGACCTTAAACAAATAATTCTTTAAGCTTCTTCTTATAATAGAAGCGAGTTCCGCCTCGTCGCGAACTTTTCGCATATCCGTTTGATTGAGAGTGTTAAGCAAAATGGTTTTAGCCTCGTTTAACATATCTTCCGATAAAACAAGTCCCTTACAAATGATTTCTACCGAAGAAAGCCTTGCGGAATATTCGTTCACCGCGACGACTGCTACGACCAACCCGTCTTCGGATAAATGTATTCTATCCCTTAAAACAAAACTGTCTGCGCCGTCTATACCTATGCCGTCAACAAAGCGCGAACCCGACTGAAATTTCTCTCCTAACTTGATATCCTTTTCGCAAACGAGCGCGGTGTCGCCTATATCCGCGATTAGAATATTGCTTTCACGCATACCCATGCCGGCGGCAAGGCGCGCGTGTTTTTTCAGATGTCTGTATTCGCCGTGAACGGGAATAAAATATTTGGGTTTTATCAAAGAATGAAGAACGCGCAGCTCACCCTTACACGCGTGCCCCGAAACGTGAATCGGCTCTAAACTTTCGTAAATAACTTCCGCGCCCAAACGGTAAAGGTTGTTTATAACGCCGTAAATCATTTTTTCGTTACCGGGAATAACCGAAGCTGAAATAACCACAGTATCGTTGTCGCCTATGGTAACCTTGTTGAATTCGCCGCTTGCCATACGCGTAAGCGCGCTCATAGGTTCGCCTTGAGTTCCCGTAGAAACTATAACTATTTCGTCATCTTTATAATTCTTGCATTTTTCTACGTCTACAATAAGCTTATCGGGAATATTGAGTTCGCCAATTTTACTTGCGGCGTCGGCAATATTTATCATACTTCTGCCGGAAAAAGCAACCTTCCTTTTATATTTTACGGCAAGGTCTAAAATTTGCTGCAATCTATGCACGTTAGAAGCGAAGGTCGCGATAATAATTCTGCGCTTAGAGTTATCGGCAAACACGTGGTCTAGCGTATCTTTTACGACCGATTCGCTCATAGTGTTGCCCTCTATCTCTATATTCGTAGAATCCGCCATCAACAATAAAACGCCCTTTTTGCCTATTTCGGCAAGACGCGCAAGATCGGTTGTTTCGCCGTTAACGGGCGTATAGTCTATCTTGAAATCACCCGTATGAACCACCGTGCCTGCAGGCGTAGATATAGCTAAAGCAACCGCTCCGGCGATAGAATGGTTCACGTTAACGAATTCCACCGAAAAACACCCCAGCTTAATTACGCTGCCGGGTTTTATGCAATTAAGCGACGCGTCGTTTATGCGTTGCTCTTTTAGCTTGTTCTCTATAAGCGTAAGTGTAAGCTTAGTTCCGTAAACGGGAACGTTCAAATCTCTCAATATATACGGGATTCCGCCGATATGATCTTCGTGACCGTGCGTAATAACGATACCGCGAACGCGGCTTTTATTTTGAATGAGATAACTTATATCGGGTATAACCAAATCTACGCCCGGCATATTTTCGCCGGGGAAGGTAAGCCCCGCGTCTATAACGATAATGTCTTTACCGTATTCTAAGGCAGTCATATTCTTGCCTATTTCGCCGACGCCGCCCAAAAACCTTACTTTAAGACACTTACTTTGATCGGTTTCTTTCTGTTTGTTTTTAACCTCTTTATTTTTAACCGGTTTAGCGTTTTTCTTTATTTGAACTTCTGCGGTTTTTTTTGCAGCCTTGGGCGCGTTTTTACCGTTATTATCAGCTTTAGCGGTTTTTTTTGCATTTACAAAATCGGCTTGTTCTTCGCGAGAAAAAGCCTTTGGATTATTATTTTTTTTCAATTTATACTCCTTAATTCAGGTTGATAATATAACTTCCGCCGCCGTGAGATAAAGCGGAAAAAACAACGCGGCTTTGCGCGTTAAAATTCTTATTTAAAACTAGGTTATATATATATTACCATTTTTTTAAAAAAAAGTAAACCGTATAACGCGTGAGAAAAAATAAAAAATGGCATAACGGCTTAAAAACGGTTGAAAAAAAAGTCGTATAATAGTATAATAATGTCAAGCGGAAATTTCCGCACCGATAATATCTTTTTATAAGGAGAACTTTTTATGCGAGTTTATAACTTTGCAGCAGGTCCTTCCGCCTTGCCTCTTCCCGTACTCGAAGAAGCAAAGAAGGATTTACTTAACTACCAAGACACGGGTATGAGCATTATCGAAATGAGCCACCGAAGCAAGCCTTTTATGGCTGTCAATGCCGAGGCTAACGCCCTTTTAAGAGAGCTTATGCACATTCCCGACGATTATTCGGTTTTA
>CAZXOQ010000081.1:0-6107 GCA_964642415.1 uncultured Christensenella sp.
ATAATTAAATCGGATAAGCGGTTTGCTGCAGGGATAACGGCGAATTCTTCGTGATAAAAATAGTAAACTAGGTTTTTGTTTTCGGAAGATTGTTTATAACAAAAATAATTGCCGAATCCGTCGCCTGCGAAAGCAAGTAAATCGCTTGTTTCGCGGCACAGTTCGGAAAAACTTTCTCTAAGCAGCTTTGTTGTATATAAGGCTTCTTTTGCGGAGAATATAAGATCTCCGTCGCCGTCGGTTTCGCGGTAAAATTGAAGTAAATCCGCCGGTAAGGCGCAACCGATATAATTTTCAATCGCGGCTATGTCTTCGCGGCAAGTAGGTGAGGACGGACTAAAGCTTTTATATTTTGCGGCAAATTTAAGCAGTAATCGGCTGTATCGCGTGCTTTTTTTGCTTGCTTCGATACTTAAAGAAGTGCCTATAAAAGTAAATAATCCCAATGCGGCAAAAGCGCCGCCGCAACATATTATTACGTCATAAACGCGGCTTTCGGTTTTAGATAAGGCTGCGCACATTGCTAAAAATCCTATTAAAAGTAACGCTATTTCGATTTTTTGCGCTTTGCGATAATAAATCAGTTCGCGGCAATTGTTAGCCCTTTTAAATATCGCGCAGCAAAATGCGCCGACCGTTGCCGACGCTGCGGAAATGCTTAGAAAATTCACGTACCAAGCGGGGCAATTTTCAAGTTCTTCTATTTCGGGATAAAGCGTTTCGGATAAAATAAGCGCTACGCCTACGCATAATGCGCCGATAACCGTCATTGCGGTAAACAACGCCGCTATTATCGCGCGCGGTTTTTCTTTAAGTTTAAGCATAGCGACTTTATCCTTTTGTTTCGTGAACGGAAGTTATTTCTTTTAGCGCTTTTTTTATATTTTCTTTTAGTTCTTTCTTGTCACCGTCGTTATCTATTACGATATAGGGGGAAAGGTCAGCCGAATCGTAATCGAATTGTCTGTTTATTCTTGCGGTTATTTCTTCTTCGGAAAGAGCTGAACGCTTTTTTACCCCTTCTATTCTAGCGGTTAAGCTTCTTTTTATAACAATAACGCGATTGAATCGGTCCTGCAAGCCGTATTCGAATAGTAGCGGAATTTCGATAAAAACTACGCCGTTTAGCCTTTTGGCTTTGTTGATTGCGGCGGTAAAAACGGGCATGGTAAGCAGATCACCTAACTTTTTGTAATTCTCTTCGTTGTTAAAGCATAGTCTTGCAATTTCTTTTTTGTTTACGGAAAGACGTTTTTCTCCCGTAATAGCCGTGGGAAAAACTTTTTTAAGCTGTTTTTTGAAGTTGCTGTCTTCGTAAGTTTTTTTCGTTATTTCGTCGCAAGAAATTACAAAAAAGCCTTCTTCTTTGATTATGGATAGGGCAGTTGATTTACCGCTGCCGATTCCGCCCGTTATCGCGACGAGTTTTTTTGTTTTTAAAGAATTATTTTGCGTCATACCACGTTTCTCCCGCGCCTAGGCTTACCGTAAGCGGAACGGAAAGTTTTGCCGCGCCGCTCATTTCTTCGGTTAAGATTTTTTCTACCGCTTCGCGCTCGTTTTTGTATGCGTCTATTATCAATTCGTCGTGAATTTGCAGTATCAGTCGCGATTTTAGCCCTTCTCGTTTTAGCCTTTCGTAAACGCCTATCATTGCAAGCTTAATTATATCCGCGGCGCTTCCTTGAAGCGGCATATTCATTGCCGCGCGTTCGCCAAATTGCTGTAAATTGCGGTTAGACGCCGTCAGTTCTCTTATATATCTTCGTCTGCCCAACAGTGTTACGGCGTAACCGTTCAGCCTAGCTTTTTCTACGTTGGCGGTCATATATTCTTTGACTTCGGGATATTCTCTGAAGTATGCGGATATATATTCGCGCGCGGTTGCCGCGTTGGTCTTTATGTTTTTTGCAAGCCCGTATTCGGATATGCCGTATATTATGCCGAAGTTAACCGCTTTTGCGGAACGGCGCATTTCGGGGGTAACGTTTTTTAGGTTTACGCCGAATACTTTTGCGGCGGTTTCCGCATGCACGTCGTCACCGCGGTTAAAGGCGCGTATCAGCGAAGGACAGTTTGAAAACGCGGCGAGAAGTCTTAGTTCTATTTGAGAATAGTCGGCACTGATTAAAATTCTGTCGGGGCTTCTCGGTACGAAAAATTTTCTTAGCTCTTTACCTTCTTCGTCCCGTACCGGTATGTTTTGAAGGTTCGGTTCTTTAGAAGAAAGTCTTCCCGTAGAGGTTACCGTTTGATTAAAAGAGGTTTTTATTAACCCCGTTTCTCTATCGATAAGCGGCTTAAATCCCTCTACGTAGGTGGATTGCAGTTTTTGAATTCGACGGTATTTCAGTATCAGCGGAACAACGGGATGCGCGTCTTCTAATTCTTCTAAAATATCCGCCGTGGTAGAATATCCCGATTTAGTCTTTTTGCCTTTGCCTATTTTTAGCTTAACAAACAATGCGTCGCCCAATTGCTTGGGGGAGTTTACGTTTAAATCGGGTTCGTCCGTAAGCTCGCGTATGGCGGCTTCTGTTTCCGATAAAAAGCTTCGGAATTTTTTGCTCGTTTCATCTAGCGCGCGATAATCGACTTTGAAACCCGTTTCTTCCATATCGAATAAAACGTCGGATAGGGGAAGTTCAACTTTTTCGTATAATTCGCGCATGCCTTCTTCGTCTAACTTAGAGTTTAAGCGTTCGTATATCGAAAGTTGTGCGGCGGCGGGAATCTTTTCGTCAGAACCGTATTCGATAAAGACTTCCGCAAGAGTTTCGCTTTTGCCCGTATAATCTACAAGGTATTTTATAATACTCAAATCTTCGCACGGGGCGGTAAGGCAAAGATTATGTTCGTTTTTGAGTGAATGTTTTAGTTGTTTTTTATCGTATACCACAAGTTTTCTTTGCTCGGAAAAAATCGGTTTAATGCGCTCTATCGCTTCGGAAAGATTAAAACCTTCGTCAAACAAAGTTCTTTTTACGGGTAAAATATATTCGATTTTGCCGTCCGATAAAGAAAGCGAGTCTTCTGCGTATACGAATGAAAGAAGCTCCGCATCGGAAAATAGCGTTTTGTAATCCGAAGTTTCGGCTTCCGTTGCGTAAATTTTCTTTACAGCGGTTTTTTCATAAGAATCTATCTCTTTTTTTGCGGCGTCGGCATTTTCGTAAAGTTCCGATTTTAAATAAAGAGATTTAAATTCAAGGGATATGAAACGTTTTTTTACTTCTTCGCCGAGAGGTAAAGAGAAATTCATATCGTTTATATCGAATTCTACGTTGCAAGCGGTATTTATCGTTGCAAGCTCTCTCGATAAATATGCCGAATCTTTGCCGTTTTCTATTTTTTCTTTTAATTTACCTTTCAAAAGGTCGGTATGTTGATATAATCCGTCTACTCCGCCGTACGTTTGAATGAGAGAAATTGCCGTTTTTTCGCCTACTCCCGCAATGCCGGGGATATTGTCGGACGTATCGCCCATAAGCGCTTTCAGGTCTATAATTTGCAACGGGGTGATTCCGGTTTTTTCTTTGAAATTTTTGTAATCGTAAATTTCCGTTTCGGAAATACCTTTGCGCGTAAAATGCACTTCGGTATTTTCATCAACTAATTGAAAAGAATCTTTGTCCCCGGTAAAGATAATCGTTTTTACGTTAGTGCTTTTTGCTATAGTGCCGATAAGGTCGTCAGCTTCTAATCCCGCTTTTTCTATGGTGAATACGCCCATAAGTTTAAGCGTTTCTTTTAAAAGAGGTATTTGCGGACGAAGTTCTTCCGGCATAGGCTTGCGTGTTCCTTTATACTCTTTGTACATATCGTGACGGAAGGTGGGCGCGTGTACGTCGAATGCAACGGCTATTTTGGTGGGTTTAACGTCGCCAAGCATTTTAAAAAACATATTCATAAAGCCGTAAACGGCGTTTGTGTATATTCCTTCTTTGGTTGAAAGCAGCGGCATCGCGTAAAAAGCGCGGTTGATAAGACTGTTTCCGTCTATAAGCACTAATTTTTCCATAAATAATCCCTTTATATGCTTGCAAAAATTTTTTTTTTATGTTATTATCTTAAGGTGAACAAAAAACAAGCGTCTTTTTAATTCTTATGATATACTAATTTTAGCAAAAATAAGCATAAAAAGCAACGAAAATTACCATCGATTGCCGAAGTGGTGAAACTGGCAGACGCGCTGGACTCAAAATCCAGTGGACTAATCCTCCGTGCGGGTTCGACTCCCGCCTTCGGCACCAACAAGTAATAATCCGAACCAAATACTCGTAACGAGTGAGTGGTTCGGATTTATTTTTATTCTTTAACAATTTTGACGGCGGAAATTTGCGCTTTTGCCGTTTTTGCGTTACGCGGGGAATACGCTTAAAAAGCGTTATTTTACGATAAACGCTTAATAGATAAATTTGAACTTACGGAGAAAAATAAATATGAAAAGCGTATGATTTTTGTTATACGGAAATGCCTTAAAATATTTATTTACAATTTTCTTATAAGCGTAAAGCTATCGCATATATCTAACAAAGAATTAAGGTTATCGTCGGAATATTCGATTTCCGCAGAGTATACGCGAGCTGTTTCGGCAAGCAATTCTTTATCGTAATCGCAAGTTATGCCTAGGCATACGGCGTTTATGATAAAAACCGATAAAACGCAAAACAGCAAACGGGATTTTAAGTCGGTATCGTCTATCGCGTTGGCAACGTGTCTGTGAATAAAATAGCTTGCAAGGCGGTTAAGCGGCGCGCTTGGTTTAGAATAAACTTTTGCAGAGGCGAAATCGGCGGTTTTTAGTTTATCTTCCCAATCGCTAAAAAGTCTTTCAAGACTATACAGTTGTTTTTTCCAATCGTAGTCAAAAAACTTTTCTTTATCTACGCCGCAAATCGAAATAACGTTTGCAACGCAATCGTTAAACGGTTTGGTATCGTCGGAAAAAATCTTAAACGCGCGCTCTCTAAGCGAAAGCGTTTTTTCTTCTGTTTGTTTGTTTTTAGAGAACGCTTTTGTGGGGGGACGTTTATTTTCATCGAAAAGAACCGATTCGATAGGTTTTTCGCAAAACACGACGGCGTGTGCGGAAACCTCGCAACAAAGACCGATTCCGAAATGTTCGTCACCCGATATGATATTTCTATAACGGGGATGTTCGCGGCAGACGTCGCAAAGAGAGTTTTCGCCCAGCGCGATTATAATATCGCAAAGACCGTTTTTATTTAAGAAAACGCAGTTGCCCTTTTCTGACATTTTAAATCGACGGTTTTTAAAGTCTATGCCGTTTTTCAAGTTTTCGGCAAAGGGAGTACGGTTTTTTTTATACCGTTTAAGCGTTTTTGAGTCTATATCTATTTCCCAACCGATACAGCAGCTGTGACGGCATTTTTCGGCTATGCATTTAAAGTTTTTGAAACAGTTTAGCGTGTAAATTTTCATATAAACAGTATACACCGTGGCGCAAATAAAGGCAATGAAAAAAAGATAAAATACGTCGGCGGAGATAAAAATTATCTCCGCCGACGCTAGAAAAGTTGCTATTACGCTTTACAAAGCTGTTTTACGTATTTACGTTCTTTTAGCGAGATTTTTCCGTCTATCGCGACAACGCATAAGCAAAGCGTTAATATATCTTCTTTAACGTTGTCCGTTTTGGCGTAACCCTTGTCGGCGGCATTTTGTTCGATTGCGGTTTGCAGTTCTTCGCAAGCTGATGCATACGCCGCAGTTACTGCTTGTTCTTGAGTTGCGGGGGAAAGGGATTACCATTCTTGAAGAGCGGATAAATATTCCGCGTCGGAAGAAAAACTTTCGCGAGCAGGCATTGAATTTTGCCATGTTGTGATGTTTTCCGCATATGTTTTGCCGCAATCCGTTTGCATCGACGGCATTAAATTTTGCCACGCGCCGTAACTTGCGTCGCCAATAGAGGGCATTTTAGATAAGAAAGCGTGTCCGTTGCGTTCGCGGCAAAAAGGCGATCGAAATTTTCCATTCCGTCGATTGCGTCCGCATAATAAGAAAGCGCGCGTTTTTGCATTTGGGCATCTACTTCTTTGGTGATAATCGTGTCTTGAATAGAATTTTTTACCTCTCCGATA
>CAZXOQ010000082.1:0-6034 GCA_964642415.1 uncultured Christensenella sp.
TTTCAAAATAACTATTATTTTGTCATATTTCCTTCTATTCAATTTTTAAGCAACTCCCGTCAACTTCGGTTGACGCTGCTGTCTTTTCCGCGACAGCCTATATATAATACCATAAGCAATTTATTAAGTCAAGCGTTTTTCAAAGGTTTTTTAATTTTTTTCAAATTTTTTTGAAACTCTTTTTTCTTCAGTTCTAAGCCGCGTACTCCGCGCGATTTAGTTCCTAAAGATGCTTGCGTCGACTGTTACGCCGACATTGCTTACAGCGCCTTCGCTCTCGAGAAGGTACTTGTGATTATATAGTAATCGGCGATTAAAGTCAAGCGTTTTTCAAAGGTTTTTCATATTTTTTTGAAGAACTTTTTTTGACCACTAAATATTGTGTACGCATCTTGCATAAGGCACAATTCTTTAACCGACCGACCGCCAAAATCGTAAGTAAACTTCTATCGATTAAGCTTACGGCGCTCGCCTCTCTTCCAAGCGAGCAAGAACGATTATATAGTAAACTCGGATTAAAGTCAAGCGTTTTTCACACTATTTTTAAACTTTTAATAAAAATGTTTTATTTTGTCTAACTATCGCTTATTTAGTCTATTGCAAAAACACCCGATTCGACAATCTTAGTTAGAATCCCAAAAACATTTTAGTGCGTTTATCGCCGAGAAATTCGTCGTAACCGACCTTTTCGAGAGAAAATATCGCGTCCTCGTAATTTAAAACCGTAACCGAAGCGTTATTTACCCACGGAATATCTTTCATTTCGGACAGCGGCAATTTTGACAAAGAACACTGCAACGCCCTGATTACTCCGCCGTGCGTTGCAATTACCGCAACCCCGTCTTTTCCGCAACAATCGCGTATTACGTTTTGCAATCCCTCGTTAACGCGAGATATAAGTTCCGAAAAACTTTCTCCGCCGGTAGGACGCGCTTCGCCGATATTTTCTTGCCACACCTTAAAATCTTGCGGATAATGCTCCGCTATGTACGGAACTGTTTTATCTTCCCACTCGCCGCCGCATAGTTCGTTGAATTGAGCATAGCAAGTAACGGGAAGCCCCGTCAACTCCGCAAGCCTTTCAACCGTTTGTTTCGCGCGAGTAAGTTCGCTTGCATAAACGGCGCAAATTTTGTATTGAGAAAAAAGATATTCGCAAGTTGTTTCACCCTGTTCTTTTCCCGAATCGGTAAGCGGATAATCGCCTCTGCCGCAAAAAACCTTTTTAATATTACCCTCGCTTTGCCCGTGTCTAATCAAAATTATTTTACGCATTTTATCTTTCGCGCTCCTCTTATATTATATAATGTTTTAAAAACGGTTAAAATAACGCCTTTTCTATCACTCCGCCGCCGATACATTTATTGCCGGAATAAAAAACCGCAAACTGCCCTTCCGTTATGGCGCGTTGTTTTTCTTTGAAGTCTACGCGGATTCCGTTTTCTTCGATATTGACAACGCAAGCCTGCTCCGGCTGACGATAACGGAACTTTGCAGTACACTCAAAAGTCTTTTTCTCCGGAGGGAAAGGTATAAAATTGCAGCTCTTCATTAAAAGCCCTTTGCTGTAAAGTTTATCTTCTTCACCGTGGGCAACGTATAAAACGTTGTTTTTAAGATCCTTTTCTATTACGAACCAACGACTACCGTCGTCATCTTTTTGACCGCCTATATTAAGCCCTCTCCTTTGCCCTATGGTATAATACATAAGTCCGAGGTGTTCACCGAGCACTCTGCCGTCGTACGTCATAATCTTTCCCTTTTGGGCAGGAATATATTGCAAAAGGAAATTTCTAAAATTTCTTTCGCCGATAAAACATATACCGGTAGAGTCCTTTTTAGCGGCGGTGGCAAGTCCGTTTTCTTCGGCTATTTTACGAACCTCGGATTTAAGAAGTTTACCGAGAGGAAACAACACGCCGTTTAGCTGTTCTTGCGAAAGCTGATTTAAAAAATATGTTTGGTCTTTGCTTTGGTCTTTTGCCTTAAGCAAATAATGCACGCCGTTTTCATGCAAAATATCACAATAATGCCCCGTGGCGATATAATCCGCGCCTAATTCTTTGGCTTTGGTCTTAAAATCCTTAAACTTAATCTCTCGATTGCAAAGCACGTCGGGATTAGGCGTTCTTCCCGCCTTGTATTCGCTTAGAAAATAAGAAAAAACCCTATCCATATATTCCTTTGCAAAGTTGACGGAATAATAAGGAATTCCTATTTTATTTGCCACGCGGCGCACGTCCGCATAATCTTGTTCGCCCGTGCAATTTCCGCAAGAATCGGTTTCTTCCCAATTGTTCATATACAATCCGATAACGTTATAGCCCTGTTCTTTTAAGAGTAGCGCCGCCACGGAACTGTCTACACCGCCGGATAACCCGACAACGACCGTTTTTGCCATTTTATTCTCCTTATATTACCGTATAATGATACCACAAAAATAAAAAAACTTCAATCGAATATCATAATTACCAAACGGGTATAACTATTTTTTATTGAAAGAATTAAAACTTTCGCGATAAAATCTAAAAAATAGTTACCGGCAAAGTTTTTCGGCAAGTGAATTTTGCCTAAAATATTTTTATAAAACGGTAAGTAAACGCATTTCTATCGAAAAAACCGCGTTATATGGCGCAAATAATGCTTTTTTACTTGCTTTTTTGCTAAAAACAATATATACTTATCTTATTACTCGCATATTTTATTATTGCGACTTTTGGAGGTTTTTTATGACGGGCGACGCCCCTGTCCCCTTACCGGACAATTTACTGCTTTCTGCTACCGCGCAATCGAGCGGAGCTTTTCCCATCGGTATTTTAATAGCGCTTATAGTGCTTGTCGTTTTATCGGGTTTCTTTTCCGCAACGGAAACGGCTTTCACCAGCGCCAGCAAAATCAAACTGCGTACGCTAGCCGGCAACGGCAACAAACGCGCCAAACAAGTTTTAGACCTTGCCGAAAACAAGTTTGACAAACTTATAAGCGTGTTACTCGTAGGAAACAATATCGTTAACCTTACCGCTTCTACCCTATCCGTTTTGCTGTTTCAGCAAATTTTATCGGAAGGCGCTAATTACTCGCTCGTTTCGACTATAGCCATTACGGTCGTCGTGCTGATTTTTGGCGAAATTACGCCTAAATATATAGCGAAAACCTTTTCGGAAAGACTTGCTATGGCGTTTTATCCGGCGGTGCAATTTTTTTATTATTTGTTATACCCCGTTCACTTTATTTTCGGCGGATTCAGATGGCTCGTTTCAAAAATATTCCGTGCCGCGCCCGACGATAAAATAACCGAAGACGAAATAATGACGGTCGTAGAAGAAGCCGAAGAAGACGGCACTCTCCGTAACGACGAAACGAAACTTATCCGCTCGGTTATAGAATTTGACGATTTAGAAGTGGGCGATATACTCGTTCCGAGGGTAAATATTTCCGGAGTGGACGTAAGCTCTTCTATGGACGAAATTAAAAAAGTCTTTGAAGAAGAAGGTTATTCTCGATTGCCCGTTTATAAAGATTCTATAGACACGATAATCGGCACAATACACGAAAAAGATTTTTACAACGCCTTTTTATCAGGCAAAAAGAACGTAAACGACATTATGCAAAACGCGTTCTATACTACGGAACACGTTAAAATTTCTAAATTGCTTAAGCAATTGCAAAAGAAAAAGGTACATATAGCGGTCGTTTTAGACGAATACGGCGGCACGCTTGGTCTTGTTACGTTAGAAGATATTTTAGAAGAACTTGTCGGCGAAATTTGGGACGAACACGACGAAGAAATAGATTATTTCAAACGCTTGTCAAACAATTCTTTTCTCGTAGACGGTAACGCGCCCCTTTCCGATTCGTTTGAATACTTCGGCATTAAAGACGAAAAAGAAAATTTTGAAGCCTCTACCCTATCCGGTTGGCTGATAGAATATTTGGGCGAAATTCCGCACGCGGGTAAAAAATTAAGCTATCTTAACCTAGACTTTGAAATAATGAAGTCTACCGTAAAACGCGTTCTGCAGGTAAAGGTTACCATAAACCCCATACAAGAAGAATAAAATAAGCAGTCGCAAATGCGACTGCTCAATCGTATCCGTAGTCTAATTGGATAAAACGACGCCCTCCGACGGCGTTGTTCCGAGTTCGAATCTCGGCGGGTACACCAAACGGTAATAATCCGAACCTTGTCGTATATATAAGCGACGGGTTCGTTTTTTTATAAAAGCCGTAGAAAACGTCGGTTTTCATTTTGCGCTTAGCAAAATTGCGCTTTTATTGTATACTTAAAAAAAGTTTACGGGCAGAGAAAAACTTTTTCTCCGCCCGTTATCAAAACCCCCTCTACCGCTTTGCCGATAGCTATGCGTTAAAGGGGGTTTTAATTACTTTTCTTGTTGCCAATTTCAGCGCAACGTTTTAGCCGAAATTAGAAAGAATAACCCGTTAAGCTATAATACGCCATATTGTCTTGACGAACGTCTAATCTGCCGAAACAAGCGCAAACGGGAACGTCGGATATAATATGCAACGCATACTGCCCAAAAGGAATTTGATATTTTTCTTTTCCGATCGGATAGTCTAATCTTAAGCAAGTGGTTCTTTCGGCAGGCAAATCGAGCGTGATTTTGTCATAAGGCTCTTTGTCTTCAAAAAGAACTTTAATTCTGATATGCGCGTCTTCTTTACCTACGTTGGTAATCATAAGCGCTTCGTGTCCTAAAAAGTCGGGGTTGTTTCCGTGAGGAGGTAAATCTCCGTCGCAAAACACCCAATTTCTTTTACCGTTAACTCCGTTTTCCATAACAATTCTCCTTATTTAATTTATTATTTTACGTAATTAAACAATTCTTCTTCAAATTCGGGGCAAAGAGGTTCTGCGCCGTTTTCGGTAATAACGTAACACGTTTCAACTCTTAATCCGTTAAGCGTAGGATGACCGAAGAAGCTTACGTCTACGTTGATTATCATATTCTTTTCAAGCGGAACTTCACCGTTAGGTCCGAAGAAAGGCGCTTCGGCTTCCATCAATCCCATAGTATGCGCAAAGGGGCAAACCAAATATTTAAGGTATCCGCCCTTGTCGTAAAGTTTTCTGCCTTCCTTATCGATCTGAACGCCCGTATTGCCGATTTTAAGCATTCTTTTAGTTACTTTCATAACCTCTATCATATCTATAAGGCACTTTCTTTGTTCGGGCGTATATTCGCCGCTTACGGGAACGGTATGACCGAAAGTTCCTGCATAGCCGTTTATTCTGGGCGCGATGCCGAGCATAACCATTTCGCCGTTTTTCAATTCTTTATTGGTTGCCGTAGGAACAACCGCGTTAGAACGAACGCCGCTTCCGACGATTGTTCTGTAAGCGAAGCTATCCGCGCCGTTTTCGCGGCAAACGGTTTCACCCGCAGCGGCAACTTCGTATTCTTTAACGCCTTCTTTAACTTTTGCAGCCATCGCTTTGTATGCTTTGCAAGCCAAACGGGTGGCTTTTCTTGCTTGTTCAACTTCCCAATCGCTTTTAACGTATCTGAATTTAAGATAATCTTCGGTAATATCCGTTATTTCGCAACCGACAAAGCCCTTTATCAAGTCTTCGTGAACGGCATAAGGCATATCGGTTGTGCCTACTAAACCTATTCTTTTTACGGGGAATTTAGCGGAAAGCTCTTTGAATAAATCGGAAAAACCTATTATGGTTGCCAAAGGATATTCTTCATCGGGAACCATAAATACGGGGAAGCATCTTACGTCGGTTATCGCGGAATCTTGCTTTGCGAAAGGTTCGCTTTCCGGTCCACCCAAAAGCATGGTAGTGCCGTCCCTTCCGACAAGCACCGCACCTTTTTCAAACTGACCGCACCAACCGGTAAGATACCAGCCGTTAGCGACGTTAAGCTCGTCGAAATAGATTATCGCTACGTCGATGTTCTTTTCGTTAAGTAAATTAACGACCTTTGCAACTCTGTTTTGCGTTTCTTGCTTGTTGTAATAAGCCATAGTAGTTATTTTCTCCTTATATTATATAATTTTTTAC
>CAZXOQ010000083.1:0-5837 GCA_964642415.1 uncultured Christensenella sp.
ATATTACCTTACGTTTTGCTTAATTATAGATAGCTTTAGGTATAAAATTATTTACAACACCAATTCTCTTTTCTTGATAAGAGTTGTACTTAATTTGACAATTAACACTCATATATACTGTAGTGGAAATATTTTCCCAAAATTTTTTATCGCTATAAAACACAAAAACATCGTTGAATCTATTAGTTTCAACGATGTCACACTTATTAAATAAACGAATAAAAAGTTTCCACCACTTATAAAAAAATAGCTATTAAGATTTATTAATCCAAAATTTTAAATAACACATTAAAACAGATAAAACCATATAGAAAAAACTCGTCTGAACGAAAAAAAATTCAAACGAGTATCAAGTGGTTGCGGGGGTGGGATTTGAACCTCACGACCTCCGGGTTATGAGCCCGACGAGCTACCTGGCTGCTCTACCCCGCGATTTAGGGCTTCGGTTAAGAAGCTTTTATATGATATACTATTTTTAGCTTTTTGTCAACAAATAAGAGCGTGTAAAACAAAATTTAACGTTTATTTTTTTACGTTATAAAAAATAACTTTGTTTTTCGGCATTATCCGCTATTTATTGCTTGAAATTTTTCTTTGCCTTTGCTACAATATATATATGTTGGTTGATACGTCAAAAATAAACAGCAACGCAACGGTTGCCGTCGCTGTATCCGGCGGAAGCGATTCTATGGCTTTGTTACATTATTTAGATATAGCTTCAAAAGAAAAAAATTTTTCGGTAATCGCACTAAACGTAGAACACGGCATACGCGGCAAAGAATCAGAAAGTGATTCGGCATTCGTTTCAGAATACTGCAAAAAGCATAACATACCGTTGTTGTTTTATAAAATAGACACCATAAAGAGAGCGAAAGAGAAAAAGCTGTCTGTAGAAGAAGCAGCAAGGCAGCTCCGCTACGAATGCTTTAACGACGCAATAGACGGCGGCAAATGCGATTACGTTGCGACGGCGCACCATATGCGTGACAATGCGGAATCGGTTCTTTTTAATATGTTCAGAGGCACGGGAATAAAAGGGCTTTCCGGCATACGCGATAGCGGTAAAATAATACGCCCGCTTATAAAAGCCACAAAAGAAGAAATAGACGAATACGTTACAAAAAACGCAATTCCCTACGTTATCGATTCAACCAATTTATCCGTAAACTACACTCGCAACTTTATCCGTATAAAATTATTGCCCGTGATAAAGCAAGCCTTTCCCGAGGCGGAAAAAAGCATTGCAAGGCTTTCGGATATAGCGCTAGAGCAATCCGACTACGTAGCGGAACAAGCAAAACTCACCGTAACCGAAACGGCTCGCGGAGCGGAAATTCGCCTACCGCAGCATAACGCGATTCTAAGAATAGCCGTGATATACGCGCTTAAAGCGTGCGGAATTGAAAAAGATTGGGCAAAAATACACGTTGACGACGTGATATCGCTAACCGCCAAGCAAACCGGCAAACTGATAACGCTACCTAAAGGCGTTACCGCCAAAAGAGTATACGACAAAATTATTTTTTCAACGGCGTCGGATAGCGATGAAAAAGAAAAAAATTCGGCAATCCCCTTTGATAAAGGAGTTTTTGTTTTCGGGCAAAACACACTGAAGATAACCGAAACCGCTATTCCCGTAGATTTTAAGAGCGGCTTGTATATAGACGGAGATAAAATTCCGTCACGTTCCGTAATAAGATACGCAAAAGAAGGCGACGTATTTACGAAATTCGGCGGAGGCAGCAAAAAGCTTCGCGATTATTTGATAGATAAAAAAATCCCGTCGGACGAGCGAAAGCAGCTTCCCGTGATTGCAAACGACAACGAAGTATACGCGATATTCGGGATAGCCGTTTCCGACAAAGTAAAGGCAACCGCAGCCACGTCAAGGCTGTTAAAAATAACTAAAGAATGAAGGATCGCAATGAAAAATTACAAAGTATTATTGACAGAAGAACAAATTTCCGCAAGAGTAAAAGAACTTGGCGCGCAAATCACCAAAGATTACGACGGCAAATATCCCGTTATTATATGTATGCTTAAAGGTGCGGTATACTTTTTTGCCGACTTAGTGAAAAGTATAAAAACGCCTATAATGATAGATTTTGCAAGACTGTCAAGCTATAAAAACGGAACGGTTAGCGGAGAAATGGAGCTTATTTCAAACATAACCGCCAAAATAACCGATAAAGACGTTATAATTGTAGAAGACATAGTTGACAGTGGCAAAACGTTATCTTACTTTATAAACCTATTAAAAAAGAAAAATCCCAAAAGCGTGAAGATATGCGCCTTTTTAGATAAAAAAGAACGCCGCGAAGTAGCAATCAGCTCTGACTATATAGGGTTTGATATTCCGTGCGGATTCGTTATCGGATACGGATTAGATTATGCCGAAAAATTTAGAGAACTCCCCTTCCTTGCGGAAGTAATAGACCCTTCTAAAGAGATAATTATCTAACTTTGCCCAAAAACCGGCGGATTTTACCCGCAACATAGATAAACGACATAACCTTTTAACTAAATAAAAAGATAAGCGCGCAGCGTTTTGCAAGATGCAAAACGCTGCGCGCTAAATTTTAAGCTAAAGTCAATAGATAATTTTTTAATTTACGCAACAATAATTAAGATATTGTTCCGTCCGAGCAATTTACGGTATAATTATAATCACTTTTATCCCGCCAATCTATTTCATTAAATTCTTCTATCGTTCCGTTATAATTTATACTCTTTAACAGGGGGCAACCGCTAAACGCGTCGTATCCAATGTATTTTACCCCTTTGCCTAGCGTAACTTCGGTTAAAGAGGTGCAATCCGAAAACACGTGCGAACCTATGATTTCTACACTGTTCGGAATATAAATAGACGTCAAATTTTTGCAACCGATAAACGCATTATTATCTATGCTTTCTACACTGTCGGATAGCGTTACCGTTGTTATTCCCGTATTGGCAAAAGCATTCTGTCCTATATATTTAACCCCGTTTGAGAAAGTCACTTCGGTTAACGCCGATGCTAAACTAAAAGCATATTTATATATAACGTATTTTTTCCCGTTATAACTTTCAGGCAAAACTATGCTTGCGGCTGTGCCGACGTATTTTATTAAATAATTTTGTTCGTATTCGGTCGATTCGTTTATGGTTAAAAAGAGATAATCATCCACTTTTTTAATTTTGCTTTCGCCTTTATTTTCAAAGCTTAAACCGTCATTGCCATAATTAAAATGGAATCCCCTATTGCCGTTATCGACAACTTCTACAAGTTCGTCGCAGCCGAAAAACGCATATTCCGGTAAATCGGTTACGTAATCGGGGATAACTACGCTTACTATTTTTTTGTTTTTCATAGCGTTTTTATAAATCACGTAGTTTTTCCCGTATGGGGGCAAGGTTATTCTAATCAAGTTACCTTCGTAACCTAACAAATAGCGAGAATCGTTTACCGTTATAAAAATAAAATCGCCAACTTTTTCTATAATGCTTTTAGAATCTTTATGAACAGTCAACGCGTATTCGGCAATACTTCCTTTTTCCCCTACGTTAAGCGAAAGGTTACTGTGATTTATAATCTCTACAAGCATTTCGGATTTGATAAACGCGTCGGGTTCTATTTCTTCCAAAGATTGGGGAATAGTAACGCTTAACAAATTAGTGCAATAGCCAAACGCTTGCTCTTTAATTGTTTTTACGCCGTTAGGGATATTTATTTCGGTTATATTATTGCAACACTCGAAAGCACCTTTGCCGATAACCTCTACACTGCTCGGTATCGTTATTTTTTTAAATTTACTAGCGAAAAATGCCGATTGCTTTATTTCTTTAACGGTATTCGGAATAATAAGCTCGTCTCCGACTTTGACTCCGTTAACGAATAAATTATCGAAATAACATAGCGGATTAGGGGTAAATCCTCCGCCCGGAGCGGAAAATTCTATATTACACCAAGATTCTAAACTATCTATATACAAATTTTCTAACGAGCCTTTATCGAAGATTATGTCACCTATTATCTTAGTTATGCCGTTATGGATATAAACGCTTTTTACCGAGTCGTTTATAATTCTACCATATATAGCCGTAACGGGATAACCCATATAATCTTTTGCCAAATACACGAAAGATTCTTTCATATCCTCGGACACGTCGTCTACGTAAGCAAACTCATTATTCTCTACCCTGTAAATAATCCCTTCGGTCGGTTTATGCGCATTACATTCGGTACATAAATCGTCAGAACCGTATTTATGCACAAACGGGCCGCTCTCGAAAGTATCATTTCCCTTTGCTGTGCAAACGGAACACGATTTATAATATACCGCGCGCGAAGTGCAAGTAGCAGGGGTTTTTAAATACTCTTCTTTATCATTTTCAGCGTAACTGTGTTTGGCTAATTCACCGTATTCGCCTTTACAATCGTTGCATACGGCTTGTTTTGTGCAAGTAGCCTCTCCTCCGAAACAATTTTTAGTAATAACGTGATCTAAATTAGTATCGTGCGAGCACGTTTTGCTATGCGTGCCGACCCCGTTGGATTTCCAATCGGAATAATCGTGATCTAAAAACTCACCGTGTTCAAAAGTATATTCGCTACTCTTTTCTCCGCACACGGAGCAAGATTGGTAATATACTGCTTTATTTTCGCAAGTTGCCGCGTTTTTCAAACAATCGGGAATTACGTTTCTTGTATAATTATGAGAACCTAAAACCCCGTCGTCATACGTTGTATCGGTTATACCTTCGCTAGAAATACCGCACACGGAACACTCGTAATAATAGATATTGCCGTGCCGGCAAGTTGCCCATTCCTTAAAATAAAAATCGTTTTTATCGGAAAAATCGTGAGAACCTTTTTCTTCCGTCGCAAATACGTCATCGGTTATATCTTTGCTGGAAATACCGCAAACGGAACAAACGTAATAATAGATTTTGCCGTGCTGACAGGTTGCTTCTTCTTTTAAAAACTCTTCCGTTTCTTTTTTATCGTAAAATAAATGCTCGTCTACGTCGTCAGCGGTAAAAGTATCGTTTTCGGATTTTTCGCCGCATATTCCGCACGTTTTATAATATACCGTACCGTGAAAGCACGTGGCTTCTTCTTTTAAGAACTCTACACTCTCTATTTCATTAGAATAAACGTGAGTATGGTCGCTTACCCCCCTCAGAATTATTCGGGGTACAGCCTATGCCTACGCACAATACTGCAGAAATAGATAATAACAATAAAGCAAATATCTTTTTCATAAAAACTCCTACGGTATAATAACCGTTATTTCCCGTTACAGCTGAAAATTAAAGCAAACAAATCGTAAAAGCCCGTCAATAAAGGGTGTTTTGCAGCGTATAAAAAATTTCACGCGGGTAATTTTCAGACTTATTTATTTTATCACCGAGCTTATAATTTGTCAATCGTTTATAAAACCTCTAAACAAATTCAACCGACTAATCTTTAAGCGGAAAGGTTTTCAAAATAAAAAGAGCGTATTCGGCACAACCGATTTTGCCAAAAACGCTCTTAAATATTTCACCTAAAAAGGCATTTATTACATATCTTTTCTTCTATAATCGGGAAGAATTTGAGGCGAACATTTGCTAGGAACAATGCCTGCTTGTTCTAATTCTTTGCCGAATGCCGCAACGTGGTCTAAATTGAGCTTACCTACGGTAACGCTTTTAGCTCTTTCGGCAGCGTATTTGCCTGCATTTCTGCCAAATACGATAATATCTAACAAAGAGTTGCCCATAAGTCTGTTTCTGCCGTGAATACCCCCGACTGCTTCGCCTGCAACGAAAAGGTTTTTCACGCCGGCTTCGCCGTTATCGGAAATATCTATACC
>CAZXOQ010000084.1:0-5710 GCA_964642415.1 uncultured Christensenella sp.
TATGAATATTATACCACTTAAAAATTCAAAAGTAAAGTGTTCAACTTGAGTGGAATATAACTTTTTTTAACCTTTTTTCGACTTATTTTTCGCCCGAAAAGTAAAAAAATAGAGCCTGTACCGAAAAGATACAGGCTCAAAAACACAATATATAGTGTTTTTATTTGGTTTTTATCCAAGATTTAGGACCGGGGATTACGGATATTCGCTTGAGCGGCAGCGAGTCTTGCAATCGGCACGCGGAAAGGCGAGCAAGAAACGTAATCAAGTCCGATTTCGTGGCAGAACTCTATAGAAGAAGGATCTCCTCCGTGTTCGCCGCAAATACCGCAATGCAAGTCTTTTCTTTGTGCCTTACCCATATCGACGGCAAGCTTCATAAGTTTACCTACGCCGATCGTATCTAATCTAGCAAACGGATCGGATTCATAAATCTTAGCGCCATAGTATGCGGGCAAGAACTTACCTGCATCGTCACGCGAGAAGCCGAAAGTCATTTGTGTAAGGTCGTTAGTACCGAAGCAGAAGAATTCCGCTTCTTTAGCGATTTCGTCAGCGGTAAGCGCCGCTCTCGGAATTTCAATCATCGTGCCTACTTCATAAGAAATATCTGCACCAGCAGCCTTAATTACAGTGTCCGCAGTAGCAACGACGGTCTTTTTGCAGTAAGCAAGCTCTTTAACCTCACCTACGAGCGGAATCATTATTTCGGGAACGACGTTCCATTCGGGATGACGCGACTTAACGGCGATAGCAGCCTTAATTACCGCTTTAGTTTGCATTTCGGCAATTTCGGGATAAGTAACAGCAAGACGGCAACCACGGTGTCCCATCATCGGGTTAAACTCGTGCAACGCATTGCAAATTTCTTTAATTTCTTTAACGGTCTTGCCCTGAGATTTAGCAAGAGCTTCTATATCTGCTTCTTCGGTAGGAACAAATTCGTGAAGCGGCGGATCTAAGAATCTGATAGTAACGGGCTGACCTTTAAGCGCTTCCATAAGTCCTTCGAAGTCCGCTTGTTGCATAGGCTCTATTTTATCGAGAGCTTTTCTTCTTTCTTCGACCGTTTCCGAACAAATCATTTCGCGGAATTTATCTATTCTACCGGGACCGAAGAACATATGCTCGGTACGGCAAAGACCGATTCCCTGTGCGCCGAGATCGGCGGCACGCTGAGCGTCGGCGGGAGTATCGGCGTTAGTTCTTACGCCAAGCTTTTTATATTTATCCGAAAGTTGCATTATGCGTCCGAAATATCCGCTGTTGGGATCTACGGGAACGGTTTTAATCTTTACGTTATAAATTTTACCGGTAGAACCGTCGAGAGAAAGTTCATCGCCCTCGCGGAAGGTTTTTCCGTCAAGTTCGAAATATTTTTCTTCTTCGTGCATTTTGATTGCTTCGCAACCGGAAACGCAGCACGTACCCATACCTCTTGCAACAACTGCCGCGTGAGAAGTTTGTCCGCCGCGAACGGTAAGAATACCTTGAGCGAATTTCATACCTTCGATATCTTCGGGGGAAGTTTCAAGACGAACGAGAATAACTTTCTTTCCCGCTTTGCCTTCTTTAACGGCGTCTTCGGGAGTAAACACGATAGTTCCAGCCGCAGCACCCGGAGAAGCGGCGATACCCTTGCCGACAACGTTGTTTTTATCCGCGGCTTTAAGAGCGGCGGCATCAAATGTGGGGTGCAAAAGCATATCGAGAGATTTAGCGTCAATCTGCATAAGAGCTTCTTGTTCGGAAATCATTCCCTCGTCAATAAGATCGCAAGCGATTCTTATAGCGGCGGCAGCGGTTCTTTTACCGTTTCTGGTTTGAAGCATATAGAGTTTACCCTTTTCGATAGTAAATTCCATATCCTGCATATCTCTATAATGATCTTCGAGCGTTTTGCAAACGTCTAAGAATTGATTATAAACGTCGGGAAGAACTTCTGCCATTTTAGAAATGGGCATCGGAGTTCTAACGCCGGCAACAACGTCTTCGCCTTGAGCGTTCATAAGGAACTCACCCATAAGACCTTTTTCGCCGGTAGCGGGGTTACGGGTGAACGCAACGCCGGTGCCGCAATCGTCACCCATATTGCCGAAAGCCATCATTTGAACGTTAACCGCAGTACCCCAGCTATACGGGATATCGTGATCCATTCTGTAAACGTTTGCTCTAGGATTATCCCAAGAACGGAAAACCGCTTTGATAGCTTCGAACAACTGTTCTTTAGGATCTTTCGGGAAGTCTTTTCCGAGAGCCTGTTTATATTTAGCCTTAAATTCATCGGCAAGCTCTTTAAGATCGTCGGCGGTAAGATCGACGTCGAACTTAACGCCCTTTTTCTCTTTCATCGCGTCGATAAGGCTTTCGAATTCTTTCTTAGAAACTTCCATAACGACGTCGGAAAACATTTGAATAAATCTACGATAGCAGTCCCAAGCCCAACGGGGGTTGCCCGATTTAGCGGAAAGAACTTCTACAACCTCTTCGTTTAAGCCGAGATTAAGAATAGTATCCATCATGCCGGGCATGCTGGCTCTTGCACCCGAACGAACGGAAACAAGCAAGGGATTTTCTTTATCGCCGAACTTTTTGCCCGTAATCTTTTCGAGCTTAGCGACGTTTTCCATAATTTCGTTTCTGATTCCGTCGTTAATTTGTCTGCCGTCTTCGTAATACTGCGTGCAGGCTTCGGTAGAAACGGTAAAGCCCTGCGGAACGGGTAGACCGATATTGGTCATTTCGGCAAGGTTTGCGCCTTTGCCTCCGAGCAGCTCGCGCATTTTAGCGTTGCCTTCGGTGAATAGGTAAACGTATTTCATTTTTATCCTCCAAAAAAAATTTCGTAAAAATTTAAAATTTTGCCTAAATTATATATTGCCTCGCGCACCGCGGCGACTCACGCGACAACGCTCGGCTGATATATTGTACAATATATTGAGTTTTTTTTCAACCGTTAGAAAGCCGTTTTTAATATTTATTTTGAAATTTTTAATAATTCTTTAAGAGAATTAAGACTTTCTTCCGGTCTTGCCGCCAAATAAAACTCTAAAAGTCTAAGCGCGGCTATAGATTGGTCTATAGATAATCCCTCTCCTTTTTCGGCTTTTTGCAATGCCGAAAAGGTAGAATCTTTCACTTCTCTTCCGCCGCCCTCATAGCAATCGTAACAAAAAAATCCTCCGCGCGACCAATCGAAAAAACATCTGCCGACAGGCGTTTCACCGCATTTAGAGCAGCCCGACAAATCGAGTGCGTATCCGCAAATTTTTAACGCCGCCACAATAAACGCGGCAAGCGCGCTTTGCGGCAACTCTTTTCCGTACGCTAGTTTTTTAAGCGTTTCTACCGAAAGCAAAAACAACTCTACCGAAACAAGACCTTCTTTTGCAAAGCGCTTAATAAACTCTAAAACAACGCCTCCGCAATAAAAACGGAACACGTCGTTTCTTATGGGGTAAAAACTATCCGTAAGACTTGCGCCGATAACCGTTCTTTTATCACCGCTTGCCGAAAAAACAAATTCCGCAAAGCAAAAAGGCTCGGCTGCGAATTTAAGCTTCGCCCCTGCCTTTTTTACTCCTTTGATTTTAGCCGAAACAGTACCTTTTTCGAGCGTAAAAATATTAAGTATCTTGTCGTTTTCACCGACGGATACGCTCGATAATACTATTCCGTTTGCTTTTTCTTCCATAATCAATCTTCCGTAAGCTTTTTATACAGCATATAATAGGACGGGTTACCCGTTTTTTCAAACAATCTCCACGCGGTAGTTGCCGGATCAAACCCTTTATTCGCCGTTTTTTTCATATACTTCCCTCCGTAAAGGTAGTATGAGAAAATCGACTAATAATATACCGATAGGTTAACCTTGCGACAGAACACGCCGTATCCCCGTTATTACGCGCTAAGCGTGGTAATCTCTCACGCTTTTCCGTCCGCGCTATCGTTAATTATCAAAACTCAAACAAGCTGTCCGTTTTGTAACAAACCTAATGCACGTAGGTTTTTATTCTTCTTCGCTGTAGCCGTGCGCTTTTATAAGCCTTGCGCTGTTGCGCCAATTTTCTTCTACTCTAACGTAGGTGGTTAGAAAAACCTTTTTGCCCAAAAATTTTTCCATATCCGCGCGAGCGAATGACGACGCCTCTTTAAGCGCTCTTCCGCCCTTACCGATAAGAATAGCTTTATGATTTTGTCTTTCGCAAACTATATCCAAATAAATATCGTAGATTTTTCCGTCTTCTCTTAGCTTAAAACGGTTAACGATAATCGCCACGCCGTGCGGTATTTCTTTATCGAATCTAAGCAAAAGCTTTTCACGCATTATTTCCGAAATCATAAATTTTTCAGAACGGTCGGAAATAACGTCGTCACCGAAAATCTTATCGTTTTCGGGAAGTTTTTCTTTTATAACCTTTACAAGTTCCGCTATATTTTTACCTCTGCGCGCCGAAACCGGAACGATATCGGCGGTTATATCGGATAGCTGTTTCAATTCTGAAAGCAACAAACTTTCCGGCATTATATCCGTTTTGGTAAGAACCGCGATTGCGGGAATACCCAGCGAAGTATATTTTTGTATAAGCGAAATATCTTTTTCGGTAAGTCCGTCGTGCGCGTCGGTTACAAAAAGTATCAAATCAACGTCTTCCGCACTTGTTTCAGCCGTTCTTTGCATAACGGAATTAAGCATATTGTCTGCCTTATAAAGCCCCGGAGTATCTACAAAAACTATTTGACAATCGTCACCGTTATAAACACCGCATATTCTATCGCGCGTGGTTTGCGGTTTTGGCGAAACTATCGCGATTTTTTCGCCTACAATAACGTTGACAAGCGTAGATTTACCTGCGTTCGCCCTACCGATAACGGCAACGTAACCGGATTTCATAACTCGCTCGCCTCGCCTTCTTCTTTTTTTACGGCTGAAGCGTCAATTTCGTCAACAGCGTTTTCTGATTTTTCCGCGCTTTTTGACTTTTTCTTTTTATCGTTTTTTTCAAGATACGCGATAACCGCTTTTTCCTTTCCGCGCATTTCTTTTTTATCGGATTCCGTCATATGATCGTATCCCATAAGATGCATAAGTCCGTGAATAATAAGGTAATCTCTTTCTTCTTCTTCCGAATGACCGAGCTCCGCCGCCTGCGCGCGAATTTTTTCCTCGCAAAGCACGATAGAGCCGATAAAGATATATTTGCCGTCGAGTTCGGTATTGCATTTTTCGCGTTGCAAAACTTCGCCCTTTATCCCTTCTAAACTAGGGAAAGACAGCACGTCCGTTACGGAATCTACGCCTCTGGCGCTTCTATTTAAATCAGTCATCTCTTTACCCGATTCGAACACGACTTCGGCTTTTATATTAGCAGTTTGTCCGAGCACTACGTAAACGGCTTTAGCTAGTTTTTTTACTTTAAGTTTTTTTTGCAAACATTCGATTTTTAATTTTCCCATAACGTAAATAAATCCTTCAATTATTCCTGCGCGTCGCTTTGAAGCTCCTCTTCTTCTTTTTTGATATCGATACCCTCTAAGCTAACCGTCGGATATTCGATTCTTTTATGGTATACGCCCGTAAGACGGTTAACCACAGTATTTATTATAATATTTATTTCTTTTATAGTAAGTTCGCATTCTTCGAACTGACCTAACTGCATTCTGTCGCTGACAATCTTTTTTACCGCTTCGTTAACCTTCTCTCTAGAAC
>CAZXOQ010000085.1:0-5687 GCA_964642415.1 uncultured Christensenella sp.
CTACCTTAAAAACATGTTGCAAAATAAATTTTTTTATGCTATCATATAATCATAAATGCTCACAAATGAACAAAAATAAATGTTTTAATAAAAAAATAAGGAAAATAAATATGTTTACCACGGAAAGACAAGACGAAATACTAGAATATATCAATAAAAACAGGTCGGTTACCGTTGAAGAACTCTCGCAAGAATTTTTTGTTTCCGGGGCAACCGTAAGAAGAGATCTCGCAGCAATGGAAAAACGCGGATTGATCAAACGCTCACACGGCGGCGCGATAGCTTTTTCTTCAAGCGCGGAAGAATCGGCATTCGCCATACGCGAAAACGAAAATACCGCGGCAAAAAAAACAATCGCCGCGCTTGCGTATAAGCTTGTAAAAAACGGCGATTCGGTTTTTCTTGACTCTTCCTCTACGACGGGTTTTGTAATACCGCTGTTAAACAATCTTAAATATCTGTCCGTAACCACCATCGGAATCAGAAACGCGTTGCTGCTGTCGCAAACTAACAATATAAAAATATATCTTGCCGGCGGAAGAATTCAAAACCACTCTAATTCTATCACCGGATCGGATACTATGGACTATATTTCACGGATACACGCGGATATAACCCTAATTTCTTGTTCGGGCGCGGATATAACGGCGGGTTTTACCGATGCGGATATAGAACAGTCTAAGCTAAAACGCCAAATGAAAAAAAATTCTTCTAAAATCGCCATGCTTTGCGACTCAACTAAGTTCGGAAAAACCTTTATGTGCGTAGACTTCGATTTTAATGAAATCGATTATTTGATAACCGATAAAATGCCCTCTTCGGCTTTTACGGAAAAGATAACTTCTTCAGGTTGCAAGATAATAACTCCCGAAACAACAAACTATTAATTTTATAACGTAAAAACGCCGAGGTTAATATAGCAATTAATCTCGGCGTTTTTCATACAGTTTTGCAAGACCGCCGCGTGACGTTTCTTTATACATACCGTTCATATTTAAGCCCGTTTCGTACATAACGGCAACAATACCGTCAAACGAAACTTTTCTTTTGCTTTCAAGCGATTTTGCAAGAGTAACCGCGTTAACCGCCTTAACGCTTGCCATAGCGTTGCGCTCTATACATGGAATTTGAACAAGCCCCGCTACGGGATCGCAAGTCAACCCTAAATTATGCTCTAAAGCTATTTCGGCGGAACATTCGATTCCGTCGGTATCTAGCCCGTAAATAAAAGCAAGCGCTGCCGCCGCCATAGAACACGCCACGCCTATTTCGGCTTGGCAACCGCATTCCGCACCGCTAATCGAGGCGTTGGTTTTTACAACGTTGCCGATAACGCCCGCAACGGCTAAAGCGGCTATAATTTCATCTTCGGGAACGTTGCAATCTTTATTCATATAATAAAGGACGGAAGGAACGACGCCGCAAGAACCGCACGTAGGTGCGGTGACGATAGTTCCGTTATCTGCGTTTTCTTCCGCGACGGCGAGCGCGTATGCGGAAAGTCTTCTGTTTTCTCTCATAACGGAAGTTTCAAACTTAACTTCGTCTTTAAACAAAATACGTGCTTTACGAGGAAGCGCTAGACCGCCGCTTAAAATTCCCTCTTTATTTAAGCCGCTTTCCACGCTGTTTTTCATCGCTTGCCAAATAACTTTTAAGTATTCTTCTATATTCGGTTCGTAGTGTTTAACGTAATCGAAAAGAGTTATCCCTTTTTGTTTTGTAAAACGCTTTATTTCGTCAAAATTTTTTTCCAAATAAACGTTTTTGCTTTCGGATAAATCTTTTCCGTTCACAATAACGTCGCCACCGCCAACGCTTAACGCTTTAATCAGAAGTTCTCTTTTACCGTTTTCTTCGACAAAAAGTTCCATCGTGTTGGGATGAGAAAGATTTTTTTCTTCCGTATTGAAAATTATTTCCGTATCTTCGCCAAGCACTTCTTTTAATACTTTATCCGTTCCGTGACCTTTACCCGTAAGTGCGAGAGAACCGAAAAGTACCGCAACGTACTTTCGCTTGCCGTAATGCTTTAAAGCATACTCTGCGATACGCTGCGGTCCTATCGTGTGTGAGCTCGACGGGCCTTTACCCGTTTTGTATAAATCAGTTAACGATTTCATTTTTATCGAGCCAATAATTATTTAGTTAAGGTGGAACGCCTTATTGATATCTTCAACCTCTTTATCGGTTATCATAACGATATCGCCGATAGATTTTGCGTGAATAATCGTATTAGCCGTAACTTCTGCAACCTCTAAGCGGTCAAACGCGTTGATAAGCGTGTTACCCGTACTGATAACGCTGTCGTTTTCAACCAAAACGACGGGAGAATGTTCAGAAATAGCCGCCGATATCGTTTCGGGAGAAGTGATATTCGTTCCGAAAGGAACTCTTACAACGTCCCTCATAGAAATATACGATTCTGGTATCGTTCTGCTATCGATAGGCGTATGAGTAATGCCGAACGCCATTATATAACGGGGTTGAGCAACGGTTATCGCGTTGATTTCAGGATGCTCGTCATATATGCGCTTATGCAATTCTACCGAACGGCTCGGCGTTTTGCCTGCCTCTCTCCATTCGTGCTCTATTCTTACGATATCTTCGGGTTCGATATATTTTCTGTCTACACCGTAAGGAGTGATAAGGAAAGAATGTTCGTCTAATCTGACGGAGAAAGTACCTTGCGTGCTAGTGAAAAGATTTTGGTCGTATGCTCTGTGAATAAGAGTGCACATTTCTTTTCTAAGCTTTCTTTCTTCCGACGAAAAAGAAGTGGGAATAAATTCACCGAGAGTGGTCATACCCTTTCTGCTGTAAACCTTAAGTTGTTCCGCAGTAAGGACTTCCGGCGTACCGAGCGTAGCTGCGGTTATACCGAGCGCCGCTGCAAAGTTAAGAGTTTCAAAACGCTTAAAAGCTTCAAACAAGTTGTCTGCACAAGTGATAACGCCGTGGTTTTCCATAATAACAACGTTATATCCTTTGTCAATCTTGTTTACGATACGTTTAGCAAGAGCGTCGCTACCCGGAACTTCGTATTCGGCAATGCCGACCGCGCCGCAAACCTCGTGCGGGGTAGGAATAATATCCGTTTCGGGAATCTTACGGATAAGACTGTAACTTACAAGTGCCGGCGGATGCGCGTGCAAAACGGCAGACACGTCGGGGCGCGTTTTATAAACGAGTTTATGGAAAGGAAGCTCTACCGAAGGTTTGTATTTGCCGACAACTGTACCGTCGGGCAAAACCTTACAAATATCGGACGCGGTTAAAGAACCTTTGTCTATACCGGAAGGGGTTATCCAAATATTGCCTTCGCTATCCTTTACGGAAAGGTTTCCGCCGGAGGTAGTCGTCAAGCCCTTTTGATAAACCCTGCTGAGGAGCATTACGATTTGTTCCGCAGGATGCATTAGGTTGAAATTCATTGTATATCTCCTAAAAATTTATTTGTCATTTTAACCGAAGGTAAAAGCCGTTTAGCTAACTATGCCCTCGTATAATTTACATTTGTTGACCGCCGGTAACGTTTATCGCTTGACCGGTCATATAAGACGAATAGTCGGAAGCTAAAAACACCATAGCGTTTTCGATATCTTCATATTCGCAAGAACGTTTCATCGGTACTTGATTTATATATTTTTCGCGAACTTGTTCTTCGGTTATGCCTTGATTTGCAGCGTATTGTTTAAATAAGCTGTTCACCCACAACGGAGAGTTAAGCATATTGCCGGGGCAAATGCAGTTAACTCTGACGCCGCTTTCGGCAAACTCGAGTGCAAGTGACTGCGTAAGCCCGACGCCGCCGAATTTGCTTGCTGCGTAAGCGCCGTTTTTAAACGAGCCTTTTCTGCCCGATTTACTGTTTATTTGAATAATGCTTCCGCTCTTTCTTTCAAGCATAGAGGGAGCAAACGCTTTAACAACGTTGAAATATCCGTTAAGGTTAACGTTAGTAACAGCCGCAAACATTGCCGGCGTAAGATTAAATATATCTCCGCTTTTAACGATGCCCGCATTAGAAACAAGTATATCAACCTTTCCCCATTTATCTAAAACGGTTTTAGCCATAGCTTCGCACTGTTCGTAGTTGGTAACGTCTACGGGGATTGCTATTGCATCTTTAAGTTTTGCGGCAACGGCTTTTGCCCCTTCGATATTGAAATCGCAAACGGCAACCTTGCAACCCTCTTTATCAAGACGGATAGCGAGAGCCTCGCCCAAACCTTGGCTTGCGCCCGTAACAACGGCAACTTTACCGTTCAAATTCAACTCACCCATTTTTTATGTTCTCCTATTATATATTTTTTATGTTTTTTATTTAACCGTTTCTCTTCCGATAGCGGCGTATTTCTTTATTCTTTCGCTAAGCGAAGGCGTTTCTTTTAAGGTACGAGCGGAAAACATTCCGTATTCTAAACCTTTTTGGCTAGAAATATATTCGTGCCCGATAAGCGCCCACGTAGAATCTATCAAATGACTGTATTCGGGAAGAGCCAACGCCGCGCACGCAAAGCTTTGACGAGGCGAATTAACGTCTTCTCCGCTGATTTCAAACAAATCGTTTTCTCTGCATAATTTCATAACGCGTTCTAACTGCTCGCGAGTGTTGCGCGTGGGCATATAAGCAACGGCTTGAATCCCCACCCTTTTTATTTCGCATATAAGTTCGTCTAAAAAAGAATCTTCGAACTTTTGAGCTTTTTTATCCCCCGTGGGAGATTCGCCTACGTCGCCGAGATAAGCGTAAGCGGGTATCGCGCCGAATTCTTTTGCTTTTTTAACAAAGTCTTCACATTCGGGAAGCTCTTCGTCCGCATTCAGATAAAAGAACTTCGTATCCGCTTTTAGCACGCCGAGCAAATCGTATAAGAAATGAGGATTAGCCTCATCCGTAAGATAGCATTTTATTTTATCCGATACGGAAAGCTTTAAATCGTCAATCAAGAATGAAAGCAATTCTTGCGATCTGCCAAAGCGATCGTAAAGCTTGACGGCAAGAGCGTAAAGCAAATGCCTTTCTGTAACGCTGCCGCCCTCGCGCGCCATGCTTAGCGGATATACGTCTTTTTCAAAATCGAGCGTAAGCCCGTATTTACCGTATTTTTCGGTTATTATTTCGCACATTTTTGCGTCGCGCAAATATCTGCTTTTGCGGAATGGCTGTAAATAATCGTTAAAAGCCTTTATACTGCCGCTCGGTACACCGTGAGCCGCCATATAAACGCAATCTTCTTGATCGGGGTGATTTATTTTGCCGAAGCCCTTTTTGAATTTTGCGCGCACTTCTACACCGCAAGTAGCCCCCAAACCGAGAATAGCGGCGGCTTTTTTAAATTCGTTTGCGCCCGAAAGCGAATCGTGATCCATAATGCCTGCGGAAGTCAGCCCCGCGGAATAAGCCATAAACGCAGCTTTAGTTGGCGAATAGGGCGAAAACGAATATATTGTATGAATATGATTGTTTGCGTCGTTTTCTCTTTTAATCGGTTTATCCGTTTGAGATTTTACGATTTGTTCTAAAGCGGACAGTCTTATTTCTTCCGTTTCGCCGTTAAGATTAAGCAAAGCCTTTTGGTCTATCATAGTTAAGAGGATAACTATGATAGACCAAAAGGCTTTGCTTAATCTTAACGGCGAAAAGGAAGAAATAAGACTGTCCGCTTTAGAACAAATCGTAA
>CAZXOQ010000086.1:0-5635 GCA_964642415.1 uncultured Christensenella sp.
AAATGTCGTCGTCCACTATGGCAAAAATGAGCAAAAACGAAACCGTATCCATGGATGTGATGCTCCGCATTTGCAAAGTTCTCAATTGCAATATCGGCGATATAATGGATGCTACTGAGAAGGATATTCAAGAATGATTGATGCTTTTGGTTCGCTAGATAATTTATACTTTTTACATTATTATTGATAAAACAGGAGTAAACAATGGCAAACATCTCAAAGGAAAATAGAGAAAAACTCATTGCAAAATTGTATGAGCTTAAAGCGTTTATAAATGAAAAAGCGGATAACGAAAACGAACGAGCATTATCCGCCTATATTAATGAAATAGAATCCGAACTTTGTCTTAAAAAATTTGGACTTGTCTTTGATATTCACAGCGAAGATATCGAAAACGAAATGACTCAAAAGGTTCCCGTTCTTGTAGAAGACGACGCACTTTCTATACGCAACGGCGGAACACAAAACTATATCATTGAAGGCGATAACTTACCTGCCTTAAAATTACTTGAAAAAACCAGAAAAGGCGCAATCGATATAATTTATATAGATCCGCCGTACAACACGGGTAATAAAGATTTTACCTACAATGACCAGTATGTTGACCGTGAAGATAAATACCGTCATAGCAAATGGCTGTCCTTTATGAAAAAACGGTTGGATATCGCAAAAAGGTTACTTTCAAGAGAAGGCGTAATATTTGTCAGCATTGATGATAACGAGCTTACACCACTCAATATGCTAATGATGGAAATATTTGGCGAAGCCAACTTTATCGGCATTCTTCCCCGTATAACCAAAAAATCGGGAAAACAGCACAGCGATAATATCGCCAAAAATCACGACTACGTTATCGTTTATACGAAAGACCATACCAAATCGCAATTTAAAGGCGAAGACGTTGCCGACACCTCCTATCCTTTCACTGACGAATACGTTAAAGAACGTGGACCTTATAAATTAAATCAAACGCTTGACTACGATTCTCTTTGGTATAACCCCGCCATGGACTTCCCTATTAGTGTCGGTAACGATGTATATTATCCTGGCGGCAGTAAAGAAAAACACAACGATAGACACAAAGGTATTCATAAGAGTAAAGACTGGGTTTGGAGGTGGAGTCAAGCCAAGTTCGATTTCGGCTACGCAAACGGCTTTGTTGTAATCAAACCTGGTAAAGATAGACCGAGAATTTATACCAAAACCTATGTCAATGCAAAAATTGATAAAGATAAAAACGGAGGTTATTGTGTAAAAATCGTAGCGCGCGAAAGCAACATGAGTTCGATTGCCCTTGTCGACAATGAATACTCCAACGACAATGCAAAAAAAGAACTTGGCAAGATAATGGATGCTTCCGCATTTGACTTCCCGAAACCTACGACGCTGATTAAAAAATTAATAAGTATCGTGGACAAAGAAAATATCACAGTACTTGACTTCTTTGCCGGATCGGGAACTACTGGTCATGCAGCACTTGATTTCAATGCGGGGCTTACCGACGGCAAATGCGAATTTATCCTTGTAAATAACAACGAAAACGATATTTGCAGAAACATAACGTATAACCGTGTAAAGACGGTTATCAAAAAAGAAAAATATAAGGCTAGTCTTAAATATTTTAAGGTTGACTACGTTGATATTGACAGTCAGCAGTACTACGAGTACGCCGACCAGTTCTTGCTCCACGTCAAAGAACTTGTCGAGCTTGAAAACGATATCGACTTTAATACCGATAAGCGTATAAAAATCATTCTAGACGATGACGAATTAAGGGCATATATTGATGGCGTATTCAACGATAACCCGTGCCGAACCATTTATTTAGGACACCACGTATTACTCTCCACCGCAGATGAAGAAAAACTCATCGTGCGCGGCGTAGAAATTCGTCGTGTACCCGATTATTACTATGGAGAATTAAAATAATGAGGCAATTTCTAAACGATGCCTTTTGAAACTTGCAAGCGATATCCTTAGTGAAATAAATAAATCCTAATGAAATGGAATATATTATCGAATTAACGAGTTTATTCATGAAATTTCTTTTAAAATAAGGACGAAAAATGAGTACAAATATTTCAAAAGCGAAAAGAGAAGAATTGTTAAAGCAGGTTGCAGAAATCCGCAATAAGCTGATGGAACACCAAGACGAGAACACAAACCAGTTGCTCGTCTATTTGTCGAACATTGAAAAGGATATCAACGGCAAAAAATACGGCTTGGTTTTCGAAGAACACCGTGAGGCTGTTGACGAACTTTTAGAAAACAACGTCCCCGTTTTAATTGAAGACGAAAGCCTTAAAATCGACAACGGTGGTCAGCAAAACTTTCTCATCGAAGGCGACAATTTAGCAAGCCTTAAATTGCTTGAGAAAACACACAAAGGGAAAATCGACTTTATTTATATTGATCCCCCTTATAATACAGGTCACGATGATTTTGTTTATGACGATGATATTGTTGGTATTGATGATAAGTTTAGACATAGTAAGTGGCTGTCATTTTTAAGTAAACGTATTGAAATCGCTTATAAACTTTTATCTCCCAAAGGTGTTTTGTTTGTTTCAATTGATGATAATGAATCTTCACAATTAAAACTTCTGTGCGACTCAGTTTTTCAGGAAGATAATTATTTAGGTGCTATTACTTGGTTAAAAAAACGAAAAGGTAGTTTTCTTTCGAAAAAAATAATCAGTCTAACAGAATATATTCATGTGTACAGTAAAAACGCTAGCGAAGTTAAATTATTCGGTGGGAAACCAGACGAAAGCGAATCGCAACCTATCATTAAAAGAACTAACAAAATTTCACAATTAACGTTTTTAGCAAATACTGTAAAAACCAAATTAAAAGACGGACTTTATAAAGCTGGGACTTACGGGGAAAGAGTTAACCCTGTTAAGTTGGTTTTTGATTGTGAAGTGCGCAATGGCATATTTATAACAGATGTAATTTTAGAAGCTCCATTTACATGGTCGCAAGCATTTTTAAACGAGGAACTTGTAAAAGGAACTAAAGTTGTTATAAATACGAAAAACCTACAACCTCGTGTGTTTAGAAAAATAAATGATAACAGTTTTAAGGGGTTCTCTAGTATTATCCACGGTGTTAATATAAACGCCACAAACGAAGATGCGTACGAAGAACTAGAAGAAATATTTGGCGTTAAAAAAATTTTTGACTATTCCAAACCTAAAAATTTGATATGTGAATTGTTGAATGCAACAACATATTTCGATAAAAACGCTATTTGTCTCGACTTCTTTGCTGGTAGCGGCACAACAGGACACGCTGTTATGAAACTCAATGCAGAAGACGGCGGAAAGCGTAAATTTATACTTTGCACCAACAACGAAAATAATATTTGCCGTGACATAACATATGAACGAATCAAGCGTGTCATTGCTAAAGAGGACTACAAGGCAAGCTTGAAATATTACAAAGTGGATTACGTGCCTATCACGGAGCAAGTTTATTACGAATATGCGGACAAGCTTCTTCTCCATATAAAAGAGCTTGTTGAGCTTGAAAACAATCTTGATTTCGACGGGAATAAAAAGGTTGCAATTTGCCTTACTGACGAAAACTTGCAAGAGTTTACAAGTTCGCTTAACGACTCCACTACCTATAAGGCAGTTTACGTTGGACACGACGTATTCGTTACCCCCGAAATTGAAAGCAAACTCAATTCCTCGGGCATTAAAATCAACATTATTCCCGATTACTACTACGGCGAATTAAGAGGATAAAGGAGTAAACACATGAACTTAACGCTTAAAAACTTTCAAATAAAAGCGATTGCCGACTTGAATTCGGCGTGCAGACAATCTAAAAAAGAAATTGTTTTGAAAAGCTGTACAGGTAGCGGTAAAACGATAATTTTAACGCATTTTATCGATCGCTATATTAAAGAAAACCCAAAAATTTGTTTCGTTTGGTTTACTCCCGGTAAAGGCAATCTTGAAGACCAGTCAAAAGCAAAAATGGACTTGTATATTCCGCAGGCACAAACGAAGTTGCTTTCGGACGTTTTAACGTCGGGTTTTGAAGAAAATAACGTGGCTTTTATCAATTGGGAAATGGTTACCAATAAGAAAAATAACGCCATCCAAGACAGCGAACATCAAAACCTTATGGATAGAATTCGTGCAGCGCAATTAGACGGCTTGCATTTCATTGTAATCGTTGACGAACAGCATTTTAACAATACTTATAAAGCCAACGAAATTATCAACCTTTTCAAGGCTGATAAAATAATTCGTGCATCTGCGACTCCGCTCAATTATGGTAACGCCTTTATGATTGAAATCGACGAAGAAGACGTTATTGCGGAAGGGCTTATCAAAAAGGCTATTTATATCAACGAAGGTATACCACAAAATACCAAGATAGAAAACGAGGAAAAGTATTTGCTTGAACTTGCACTTGAAAAATATAATCGCCTTGTAGAAGAATATAGAAAAGTAAACAGCAAGGTTAATCCGCTTATTGTTGTCCAAATCCCGAATAAATCAGAAGAAAAACGAGCAAAAATCGAGGAAATTTTAGAAGAAAAAGGGATTACCTACTTAAATAAAAGGCTGGCTGTTTGGCTTTCTGACCAAAAAGAAAACCTTGAAGATATTGACAAGCTTGATGCCGAGCCGATGGTTATCATTATTAAACAAGCGGTTGCGCTTGGTTGGGATTGCCCTCGGGCTCAAATTCTTGTAAAAATGCGTGATAATATGAGTGAAACGTTTGAAATTCAAACGATCGGACGTATTCGCCGTATGCCAGAGGCAAATCACTATGATAATGCACAGCTTGACTATTGCTATATTTATACGCTTGATAAGGCGTTTATAGAGTACGCTAAAAAAGAAAGTGGTGCTCACGAAGTTAAAAAGGTTTTCATAAAACCTGAACATAAAGCGTTTAGGCTTACAAAAGAATTAAAATCGGTAAATTATTTTGAAAACGACCCCGTCACTTTGCTGAAAACGGCGCACGCATTCTTTACGAAGAAATACGAATTAACCACAGGAATAAAAGCAAACCGCACTTGCTTTGAAATTAGGGGAAAATATAAATTCGACGAAGATATTCTTTATGATGCGCAACAAGGGACAATGGTTGTTACGGATAACCAAGAACATGTTCACGAGCTTGCATTGAGCCGTAAGTTAAGCACGCACTCTGACGGTCGTTTGTTCCACTATTGCGTTAGCGAAATTGCTGACGCAGTCGGAGTAAAATACGACAGTATGGTAATCATTTTACGTCGTTTGTTTGATGAAGGTGTAAAATATTCCAACAAATTGTTAAGTTTACCAACTAAACGCCTTTATGCGTTTGTAATTAACAACAAGGATTTGTTAAAAGCCGATTTTAAGGAATCTTCTCATTCGGAAATTCAAGGGGTTATTTCCACCACGCAAAAGAATACTGCTGTATTTGCTTTTCCCCAGGAGTGTGTAATTCAATACACCCCTAACTCGTATAAAGAATGCAAGAAAAATATTTATGACGGATATTTATTAAGTAAGGCAACGAAATCGAAGGTCGAAAGAGAATTTGAAAAATGGTGCGAAAAGCATTCTGACTGGTTCTATAAAAATGGAGATAAGGGCAATGAATATTTTTCCATTCT
>CAZXOQ010000087.1:0-5591 GCA_964642415.1 uncultured Christensenella sp.
GATTTATAATATTTAGAAATATATTATAGCAATAAAAGGAGATTTCAAATGAAATACGAAAAGTGGCTTAAAGAGTGGTATAAAAATTACGTAGAACCGTCTTCAAAAACAAAAACTCGTGAAAATTACGAATCTATAATAGAAAAACGGTTGATTCCAGAATTCGGGGAGTACGAACTTTGCGAATTAACGCCGTTTATCATTCAAAAATACATCACGGAACTATTGAGAGTAGGCAACAAACGGACGGGCGAAGGGCTTTCGCCTAATACCGTAAACGGAATAGTGACGGTAATACAAAACTCGTTAAAATTTGCCTATATGTTGGGCGAAATAAAAGAGTATTCTGCGGATAAAATTAAGCGACCTAAAAAAACCGAAAAAAACGTATCGTGCTTTACGATGAATGAACAAAAAAAGATAGAAAAAACGGTGCTGAATCATAAAAAGAGTAAGATGTTCGGCATCGTTTTATGTTTATATACGGGGCTTCGCATAGGTGAATTGCTTGCGCTTGAGTGGAAGGACGTTGATTTTGCGAATAGAACGCTTTCGGTGAATAAAACGTGTCACGACGGCAAAAACGCTGACGGAGCGTTTTGCAGAATTATTGAAAGCCCTAAAACGCAGACTTCTAAACGGATTATTCCGTTGCCTAAGCAAATTGTTTTGTTGTTACGCCACATAAAAAGGTTGTCGGGCAGTAATTTTGTAGTGTCGGACAAAAAGGGTATTCCTCTTTCGGTTAGGTCCTATCAAAGCACTTTTTCGCGTTTATTGAATAAGCTTAATATCGAACACAGAGGATTTCATTCGCTTAGACATACGTTTGCGACTCGCGCGTTAGAATGCAATATGGACGTAAAAACGTTATCTGAAATTTTAGGACATAAAAACGCGGCTATAACGCTTAACAGATACGCTCATTCTATGTTAGAACATAAAGTTGAAATGATGAATAAAATCGGAAAACTGTTATAATAAGTTCGCCTATTATGATAATAGGAATAAAAATACACAATATATTTTACTTAATAATATCAAAAAGTCAATGTAAAACGGTTAATTAAAGTTATTATTTATCATTTTTATATGGTATAAAATTTATACCATAAATAAAAGCGGTGGGGATTGGCGTAAATCCGAAAGTTAGATAAAACTTTCGGGGTTCATATCATCAAATTGTTGACAGCCGCTTTTCTTTGTGCTACAATAACTAACAGTGTTAGATAAATTGAGAGGAACGAAATGAATTTTCGCGAGATACAAAAGGAAATGAAAACGCTTTGTAAAACCGATAATTGGCAAAGGTTAATGCATTTGCTTGACGAAGGTTACAAGGGAATGTTTGTGATAATGCGGATACTAAGCGAAAGCGACGGCAACGTTTCAGCCGGAGATTTGGCAAGGGAAATGAACGTTTCTACCGCGAGAATTGCGCGAGCGCTAAATACGCTTGAGGGGAAAGGCTTTATAAAGCGAGAAAGCGAAACCGGCGACGCAAGAAAGGTGATTATCAAACTGACCGCGCAAGGAGAAAGCGCTTTAGAAGAGCGTAAAAAAAAGGTTGAAAAGATGATTGAGCCTATGTTAGAAAAGTTAACCGGAGAAGAGGTTGTAAAATTGTTTTCGCTTCTTAAAAAGCTTTTGCGATAACACGGGCAGTTAGCTGCCTTTATAAGAAAAATCAATTCGGGAGGCAGATATTATGCTCAAATTAAAAAACATAAAAAAAGATTACCACGCCGGGGGAATGACTGTACACGCGCTAAAAGGAATAAATCTATCCTTTTGCAATAGCGAGTTTATTAGTATTTTAGGACCTTCCGGCTGCGGCAAAACCACCTTACTTAACGTTATAGGCGGCTTAGACCATTATTCCGACGGAGAACTGTATATCGACGGCGTAAGCACTGTAAAATACGACGATCGCGATTGGGATACCTATCGCAATCACCGAGTGGGGTTTGTTTTTCAAAGTTACAATTTAATACCTCATCAAACGATATGTGAAAACGTAGAGCATGCGCTTTCTATTTCGGGCATAGGCAAAGAAGAAAGAGTTCGCTGTGCACGCGAAGCGTTGGATAAGGTGGGGTTAAAGGGGTTATACGATAAAAAGCCCAACCAACTTTCCGGCGGGCAGTGCCAAAGAGTTGCGATTGCACGCGCGCTCGTAAACGATCCTGAAATTTTGCTTGCAGACGAACCCACCGGTGCTTTAGATTCGGTTACGTCGGCTCAAATAATGGAGCTTATCAAAGAGATTTCAAAAGATTGCTTAGTTATAATGGTAACGCACAATATTATTCGCAAGACGAATTTATAAATTTGATATATAAGGCGGTAGAGGACGATAATTACGATCCTTCGGCTAATAAAACCGAGTTTTCTTACGAAGAGCTTATCGGAAAAAGCTTTATATGGTATCCTAACGACGTGATTTTCGATAAAAACAACGAAGAATCGCCTCTGTTTGAAATAAGCCCTTTTAGTTACAACGCTTACGCTAAAACCGATTGGACCGCCGGCAAAAAACTTACGGTTACAGCCATTTTAAAACAAAAAGAGGGTTTGTCTTACGGGTGTATGGAAAGCGGGTTTTATTATACCGCGAAGTTTGCCGAAGAAATGCTAAAAATCAACGCGGATTCTCAAATAGTACGCTATTTAGAAAGCGCGGATAAAGAGTCTTTTACGAGTATGAGTTATAACGCTCAAAATATGGGAATCACTTACGAATATTCTTGATCGGCATAGGCGTTACGTACGTGATTTCATCTTTAATCAACGCGATTGTCGGAAGATTATTCGGTATTGCGTCTATAGCATCTCTTACCGTTTCTACCGCAACAGTTATGCTTTTGGTTAGCGTGGGATTGACAATGCTTGCAGGTGTGATTCCCGCAAGGCTCGCGGCTAAAAAAGATCCCGTAGAAGCGTTAAGAAGCGAATAAAAAGATATTATATATAAGGAGAATATAAAATGGATTTAAAAAAAGCTATGAACGAAAGACGTTCCGTAAGAACATATCTCGATAAACCCATAGAGGGTGAAATTCGTGAAAAAGTCGATACCGAAATAGAGGCTTGCAATGCGAAAAGCGGGCTTCATATTCAAGCGGTTTACGACGAGCCGCGCGCATTCGATTGCTTTATGGCTCGCTACGGAAAATTTACGGGAGTGAAAAATTACGTTGCGTTGATAGGTAAAAAGGGCGAAGAAGATAAAATCGGATATTACGGAGAAAAAGTCGCTCTTACCGCGCAAGCTCTCGGTTTAAACACTTGTTGGGTAGCAATGACATATAAAAAGATAAAGGGCGCGTTTGTATTGAATAAGGGTGAAAAGGTTTATTGCGTTTTGGCGCTCGGATACGGTGCAACTCAAGGCGTGCCGCATAAGATAAAAAGCGTTCGGCAGGTTTCCGAATGTAAAAATCCGCCGGAATGGTTTATAAACGGCGTTAAAGCCGCTCTTCTCGCTCCGACGGCTATGAATCAGCAAAAATTCAGTTTTTCGCTTGTCGGTAACGACGTTAAAGCAAAATCCGGAACGGGTTTTTATACTAAAATAGATTTGGGTATTGCGAAATTCCATTTTGAATTAGGTGCGGATAATAAAGAATTTGATTGGATAAAATAGTTTTATTTATACGTAACTTTTGTTTTTTGCGAAAAAACACGCAAAATAAATTTAAAAAACGTTTGCAAAATATTTAGAAAAATGATAAAATAACCGACAGTGAGTAGTCGCAAGGCGTAAGTCCAACTAACGTTGGGCTTGCGTTTTTTTTACTTTAAGGAGAGTTGCTATGAAAGAAATGGTAAATAATTATCTCGGAGAGGAAAGTGTCGGCAAATTGATGGCAAAATACGCCGTGCCGTTTTACGTTTTCGGGCAGACGATGAATCCCGTTATACGTGCAGACGGTAATCCTAAATTCGCAATGTTTTCTACCGTTGTGGGAGCGTTGATTAACATCATTCTCGATCCGATTTTTATTTTTATATTCGGGTGGGGAATGACGGGCGCTGCCATAGCTACGGTCATCGGACAAGCGGCAACCGCCGTACTTGCGATAGTATACTTATTCCGAGCAAAAACGATTAAACTAAAAATATCGGATTTTAAGCTTGACGGCGGAATATTGGGAAAAACTCTCTTACACGGATTATGCAGTCTTCTCGCTCAAATCTCTTTAGTTGCCGCTATGGCAACGATTAATAATATGATTCGCAAATACGGTGCGCTTGACGAGGTTTTCGGTCAAGAAGAATATTCTCAAATACCGATGGCGGTGGTTGGCATCGTTATGAAGGTTTTTCAGATAGTTATTTCTATCGTTATAGGAATGGCAGCAGGGTGTATTCCGATCGTGGGATATAATATGGGCGCAAAAAAATCAGACAGGGTAAAAAAACTGTTCACCCTATTGTTGATTTTAGAAGCGACTGTGGGTGCTCTGTTTACGGTATCGGTAGAAGTTTTCCCCGAATCGTTGATAAAGTTGTTCGGCGCGGAAAACGAAAGCGAATATTATACCGTTTTTGCAGTGAAAGCTTTTCGCGTATATCTAAGTATGCTTGTTTTGGCGTGCGTAAATAAAGCGACGTTTATATTTTTGCAAGCTATGGGCAAGGTTGCGGCTTCTACCTTTCTTTCTATGCTGAGAGAAATAGCTTTCGGCGTAGGGCTTGCTATTTTGTTGCCGTTGTTTTTCGGATTAGACGGAGTACTTTATTCTATGCCGGCGTCCGATATTTTAACAGCGGCTATATCCGCAGTGCTTATTATCAAAACGTATAACGCCTTAAACAAAGCGAAAATGCGTTAAAAAACCCCGAAGCTTGCCGAAAAAAGGTTTGCTTCGGGGTGATTTTATTCGGTAAAAAGCGTTATCAGCGTTTTAACCACCATTTCGCGTAAGATGCCGTAGTCTATATAGTCGTGCTTATCGTAAATAAATTCGTGGCAAAAAGACTGAACTATATCCATTGCAAAGTGTATTTTTTCACACGGATTTTTCAGTTTTACGCCAAGTTTATCTAGCCTATCGGCAATTTTACGGGTAATCTCGTCTTCTAATGCGATAAATTGCGCGTTTACGGCTTCGTCTGTGCCGGAAAGCGAATGAAGCGCCTCGTGAATTTTTGCGTTGGACTTATGCATTTTTATGATAAGATCCAAAACGTTTGGCAAAACCACTTTAAAGTCAACGGGGGGTACAAGCTTGTCTATCATAGAAAAAAGCGGTTCGCATACGCGATCTATGTATATTTCCAACACGCATATAAGAATATCCCTCTTATCTGAAAAATACCCGTATATTATCCCCGTAGAAACTCCCGCGCGCTTTGCGATTTCAGCCGTGTTAGTTCCGTAATATCCTACTTCTGAAAAAAGCTCGTAACCGGCTTCTAATATTCTGTTCTTTTTTTCTATAGACCGCTCTTGCCGCGGTTCTCTTACGGTTGTTTTCATTCTGTTGCCCTTTACTATATTTTTATCTATTTTAATATATTTTTAAAAATAAATCAAGTTATTTTTTACAAAATATGAAAAACGTTTCATATTTTATTGACAAAGT
>CAZXOQ010000088.1:0-5350 GCA_964642415.1 uncultured Christensenella sp.
GGTATGAAGTCTTCTCGCGCCTATATCTTCGCTTGTAACATTCATATTTTCGGCAATTTCGGCAATTAAATTTATCGCTTCGTCCGTAAACTTAAGCTCTACACCGTCAACTTTAAGAAGGGTTGCGTATTGAATGGTTATAGCGTTTCTCGGCGTGGTCAAAATTTGAACGAAATCGTTTTTTGTAAGACTGCTTAGTTCAACTAGAATCGGAAATCTTCCTTGCAATTCGGGGATAAGATCCGAAACCTTTGAAACGTGAAAAGCGCCTGCTGCGATAAACAAAATATAATCCGTTTTAATCGCGCCGTATTTGGTCATAACAGTAGAACCTTCTACAATCGGAAGGATATCTCTTTGTACGCCCTCTCTAGATACGTCATGCCCCGAAGCCCCCGCGCTTTTTGCCGCTATTTTATCGATTTCGTCGATAAATATAATTCCTTCTTGTTCCGCGCGTCGTATTGCTTCTTCGTTAACGGCGTCGTTATCTATAAGTTTATCGGCTTCTTCGTTCAATAACATATTGCGAGCTTCTTTAACGGAAAGTTTACGTTTCTTTTTCTTTTTAGGTAAAAAGTCCCCGAAAATGCTACCAATGCTGATTTCCGCACCGCCGGGCGTAAGCTCCATCGGTTTAGGAATATCAACAACGTCGATTTCGATAATTTCGTTATCGTAATACCCTTTTTTCAATCCCTCGGCTATGTTTTGTTCAAATAACGCGTCGGGGGTTTCGCCTTTATCGGCGCGTCTTACCTGAGCGATTATTTTAACAAGTTTAGAATCGACAACTACGCTTGCTTTTTCCGTTACGGTTTTAAATTTTTCTTCTTTAACCAATCTTACGGAACATTCTACTAAATCGCGAATCATCGATTCTACGTCACGTCCGACGTAACCGACCTCGGTATATTTTGTTGCTTCTACCTTGATAAAAGGCGCGCCTACAAGTTTTGCTAACCTTCTTGCGATTTCGGTTTTGCCGACGCCCGTCGGACCTTTCATTATAATGTTTTTAGGAGTAATTTCTTCCATTTCGCTTTTGCTGAGCATACTCCTTCTGTATCGATTGCGAAGAGCAACAGCAACCGCTTTTTTAGCCTCTTTTTGACCGATTATATATTTATTCAATTCTTCGACAATTTGCTTAGGACTTAAATTCATAACAAATCTCCTTATACCGTTATAACGTTTCGCACGTAATGTGACCGTTTGTAAATACACATATTTCGCTAGCGATTTTCAATGCTTTTTTTGCAATATCTTCCGCGCTGAAATTTGTTTCTTGCACAAGCGCTCTCGCTGCGGCAAGAGCGTAATTACCGCCTGAACCTATCGCGCAAACCCCGTCTTCCGGTTCGATAACTTCACCCGTGCCCGATACGATAAGAAGGGTATCTTTATCGGCGGTTATCATCATTGCCTCTAATTTTCTTACCTTATCGCTTCGCCAAAGCTCGGCAAGCTCTACGGCGCTACGCATCAAATTGCCGGAGTATTTATTTAGCATTTCTTCAAACCGTTCTGAAAGAGTAAAAGCGTCGGCAACGGAACCGGCAAACCCGAATATAACTTTGCCGCCGTATATACGCCTTACTTTTATCGCGTTGTTTTTAAATATAATCGATTGCGACATTGTCACCTGCCCGTCGCCGGCAATTGCGGTTTGTCCGTCTTTTTTTACCGCGCAAATGGTTGTACCCATAAATTCGTTCATAATAAATCCTCCGTTATATTGTTTTTGAATTTTATCGTTTCGACAAGACTTCTTTCCGCTTGCAAACGCTTTTTTTCTTTTTTATCTTTTATTATTTTATCGAGCGGCGGAATAATACCGAAGTTTGCATTCATCGGCTGAAAATCTTTATTTTCCGTCGTGATATACTTTGCTAGCGAGCCGGATACGGTTTTATCCGAAATAAGCAAAGGCGGTTTGCCTTTTATCTTTCTTTCGAGATATATCGCCGCCATAAGACCGCTCATAGCGCTTTCTACGTAACCTTCGACGCCCGTAATTTGCCCCGCTATAAAAACGTTAGGCTGTTTTTTTAGCGAATAATCGGGAGATAAACAAGAGGGCGAATTTATAAACGTATTGCGATGCATTACGCCGTAACGTAGATATTCCGCGTTTTTTAGTGCCGGAATAATAGAAAATACCCGCTTTTGCTCTCCCCATTTAAGATTGGTTTGAAAACCCACAAGATTATACATACTGCCGTTTTCGTCTTCTTTTCTGAGTTGCAAACAAGCATAAGCCCATCTGCCCGTTTTGGGATCGGTAAGCCCGACGGGTTTTAACGGTCCGAAACGCAATGTATCAACGCCTCTAGCAGCCATCACCTCTATCGGCATACAACCTTCGAATATTTCTTTTTTTTCAAAGGAATGAAGCTCCGTTCTTTCCGCCGAAGATAACTCTTTTATAAACTCTTTATATTGAGATTCCGTCATCGGACAGTTTATGTGATCGCCGTTACCTTTATCGTATCTATCGCCGACGAAAGAAAAATCGGTATCGATGCTTTCGGCTGAAACAATCGGAGCGGACGCGTCGTAAAAATGCATAGCGCCGCCGGCTAACGACATTAACCCTTCGTTAAGCTTGCCTTGAGTTAACGGTCCGGTAGCTATTACCGTATAACCATTTTTATCAATGCTTTCGACTTCTTCGGAAATAAATTCGATATTTTTTTCTTCTTTTATTTTAGCGGTTATATATTCTGAAAATTTTTCTCTGTCAACCGCAAGAGAGCCGCCCGCCGGAACTTTTGTTTTATCGGCAGCTTCGGTAACGATTGAACCGAGTATACGCATTTCTTCTTTTAAAAGCCCCGCGGCGTTTCCGTATACGTCGTTAGATTTAAGAGAATTAGAACAAACCAATTCGGCAAATTTTTCCGAACTGTGCGCCGGAGAAAATTTTTGGGGTTTTATATCGTATAATTTTACTTTTATTCCGTTGCGGGCTAAATAATATGCCGCTTCGCATCCTGCAAGCCCCGCACCGATTACTTTTACCGTTAAATCATTCACTGTAGTCACAACTTTTTGCCGAACATTTTATTTTGCCGTTTACGGAAACGAGATAGCCTCCGCATTTCGGACATTTTTTACCAATCGGTAAATCCCAACTCATAAAGTTACAATCGGGATACCCCGAACACCCGTAAAATATTTTGCCCTTTTTGCTTGTCATCTTTTTAGTGGGTTTTCCGCATTTCGGGCAAACCCCTTCTAAATTGTCGGTTGAAAGGCTAACCGTATGTTTGCACTTAGGATAGTTAGAACACGCAAGAAATTTGCCGTAAGGACCTTCTCTCTCTACCATAATACTGCCGCACTTTTCACAAATCTTATCGGTAGGAATAGCCACTTTTTCGTTGACGGGCTTTATATTCTTACAATCGGGATAAGCTGAGCAAGCGTAATAGTTGCCGTATCTTCCGCTTTTTATTATCATCGGTGCGCCGCATTTATCGCATTTGATTTCCGTTATGCGCGAGCTTTCAAGCTGTTTTTCAAACGGAGCATAAAAATCGGCGACCAATTTATGCCAATCTTTACCGTTTGCGCCTACGTCGTCAAGCTCGTCTTCCATTTTCGCAGTAAAGCCTACGTCCATTATATCGGGGAAATATTTTACAAGAAAATCAATCAGTTGATAACTTATATCGTTAGGAATAAGATACTTTTTCTCTTTTCTGACGTATTCTCGTTTTTTATCGGTAAGCTTAGCCATTATCGTAGCGTACGTAGAAGGTCTGCCGATACCCTTATCTTCCATATTTTTAATAAGAGTGGCTTCGGTGTATCTTACGGGCGGTTTAGTGAATTTTTGTTCTTTCACGATTGAAAGAAGTTCTAATATTTCGCCCTCGCTTAATTCGGGTAAAATTGCGTTTCCGCTTTCTTCGTCTTCTTCTTTTTTGGTGTCGTCATAAACCGCGGTATATCCCTTAAATAAAAGAGTTCTGCCGCTTGTTTTTAATCCGTATTCGCCGGCTTTTACGTCAACCGATACGCTATCGTATTTTGCTTCGGTCATTTGAGAAGCAATGAAACGGTCGTAAATCAACTTATATAACCTAAATTGATTTTTATCTAAAATTCCTTGAACGCTTTCGGGTGTACGACGGACGTCTATCGGGCGAATCGCTTCGTGTGCGTCTTGAGCGTCTTTTTTAGAACGATAAACGTTAGGTTTGACGGGTAGATAATCTTCACCGTAATTTTCTTTGATATACGCAAGAGCGGAATTTTGCGCCTCGGTAGAAATTCTGACCGAATCTGTTCTCATATAAGTAATAAGCGCTACGTTGCCGTTTGGCGTTTCTACACCTTCGTAAAGGCGTTGCGCTATTTGCATAACTTGCGGCGCGGTTATATTGAGTCTTATAGAACCGTCTTGCTGCAAGGTACTAGTTATATACGGAGCAGGAGCGTGAGATTTTACTACGGACTTTTTTACCCCCGCAACGGAAAAAATAGAAGCTTTAAGTTCGGCTTCTACGTTTGCGGCTTCTTCGGCGCAAGTGGGCTTGTATTTTTTTCCGTTTTTCTCTTGAAGCAAAAGCTTAAACGCGCGCTTTCCGTCGGGACGAACGTCCGCTTTTAAGTTCCAATATTCTTGCGGAACGAATGCGGTGATTTCGCGTTCTCTGTCTACAACCATTTTTAGGGCAACCGACTGAACTCTTCCGGCGGATAAATTTTCGTTAAGCCTGCAACTTGCGGCGGGCGAAACGCTGTAGCCGACTATTCTATCTAAAACGCGTCTTGCTTGTTGCGCGTCTACAAGGTTCATATCAATCTTTCTCGGATGTTCTAGCGCGTTTTTTACTGCTTTTTCGGATATTTCGTTAAACTCTATTCTATGAGTATCTTCGTCTTTAAGTTCTAAAACCTCTTTTAAGTGCCAAGAAATAGCCTCTCCCTCTCTATCGGGGTCGGTTGCAAGATAAATTTTATCTGCCTTTTTAGCAGCTTTTTTTAATTTAGTTATTAATTCACCTTTTCCTCTAATAGTTATATATTTTGGAGTAAAATTATCCTCTATATCAACACCTAATTTACTTTTAGGTAAATCCCTAACATGCCCCATTGAAGCTTCAACTGTATAATTTTTTCCTAAATATTTACTAATTGTCTTTGCTTTTGCAGGTGACTCTACAATAACAAGATTCTGACCCATACCATCAACTCCTATTTATCTCTTAGGAGCTTTTACCCCCCTAAAATTCTAACTAATCTTTACGTAATAATTGCCTGGTAGGCAAATAATTTCATTTTCATTTTGCATTTCAAATAATAACTCAAACAATACCTTTCTGTCAACATTTACCCT
>CAZXOQ010000089.1:0-5348 GCA_964642415.1 uncultured Christensenella sp.
ACGATAGACGTTGGCGACCTTAACGTAAAAGCAAAACAAGCTCAAAAATTTCTCGCTTCTGGCAATAAGGTAAAGGTTTCTATCAGAATGCGCGGCAGACAAATGGCGCATCAGGAACTGGGAATAGACGTTATGAACAAATTTTTCGATTTGGTTAAAGACGTCGGAACGATGGAAAAGCGTCCGCTTACCGAAGGCAGAAGCATTTGGATGATGCTTGCGCCGGTGAAAGCGTAACTTAATATAAAAAACAACGGAGGGTTATTATTATGCCTAAAATGAAAACGAAAAGCGCGGCTAAGAAAAGATTTCGCGTAACCGCGTCCGGCAAGATCAAAAGATCCTGCACCGGCAAAAACCACATTCTCACCAAGAAAGACAGAAAGAGAAAGAACCGTCTTTGCGACGGAGCTTACGTTGATTCCACTATGGAAAAAACGATGAAAACTCTCATTTACAATAAATAACGGAGGACAGGACAATGCGTATTAAAAGAGCTGTTAACGCGGTTAAAAAGCGTAGAAAAATATTAAAGCTTGCCAAAGGATACTTCGGCGGCAGAAGCAAGAGATACAGAGTAGCTAGAGAAGCCGTTATGAAGGCGCAAATGTACGCCTATATCGGAAGAAAGGCTAAAAAACGCGATTTCAGAAGCCTTTGGATTGCAAGAATCAACGCTGCTTGCAGACTTAACGGATTATCCTACAGCAAGTTTATGTTCGGTTTAAAGAACGCCGGCATCAATCTTAACAGAAAGGTGCTTGCGGATATCGCGGTAAACGATGCTTCGGCATTCACCGCTCTTACCGAAAAAGCCAAGGCTTGCCTTAGTAAATAAAAAAAGAAAGCCTACTTAAAGTAGGCTTATTTTTAAAGCGATGATTATTTCGAGAAGCAATCCGCTTATAAAGCTTGTTCGTTCTCTTTCGGATAAATCCGCAAGGGACGAACATTGCCTTTTTGTCGTAGAGGGGATAAAATCCGTCAAAGAAGCGCTTTCTTCGGGCTTTGCCGTAGAACGCGTTTTAGGAACTCAAAAAGGTTTACTTCTTCTCGGTGACGTTGAAGCGAAAACGGAAGAACTTTCCGACGACGTGTTTAAGTCTATCAGCGGCGAACAATCTCCTCAAGGTGTTCTTGCTATAGTGAAAAAGCCTAAAAATCAAATTGTTCCGCCGCGCGGTAATTGCGTTTTTTTAGACGGCGTTATGGATCCGTCTAACGTCGGTGCGATAATAAGAACCGCTGCCGCGGCAGGATATAAAGAGGTGTTTTTAGCCGATTGTGCGGACGCGTTCAACCCCAAAGCCGTTAGGGCAAGTATGGGCGGTATTTTTAAGGCTTTGATTATTAGCGGTACGAGAGAAGATCTTATCCCCGTAATCGATAAACCGTTCGTTATAGCGGATATGGGCGGAGAAAACGTTTTTTCTCGCAAATCGCAAAAAGAAGTGTGCCTTGTTATCGGTAACGAGGGGCACGGCGTTTCCGAGCGAATGAAAAGCCTTGCGAGTGAAATCGTCAGTATTCCTATGCAAAACGGAATAGAAAGCCTTAACGCTGCCGTTTCGGCAGGGATACTTATGTATGCGCTTTTGCCTAGCAGCGCAAAATAATAAAACGTTTGCGGCGTTAGATTGCGGCGTTTTACGTTAAACTATTAAAATTTACGGAGAATAAATATGTCAGGACACAGCCATGCGGCGAATATCGCCATAAAAAAAGCAAAAACGGACGCCATTAAAGGTAGAATTTTTACCAAGGTCGGCAGGGAGATTGCCGTTGCGGCGAAAAGCAACCCCGATCCCAGCACAAACAGTAAGCTTGCGGACGCCATCGCTAAGGCAAAATCCGTTAATATGCCTAACGATAACATCAAAAGATGTATAGCAAAGGCTGCGGGCGAATTATCCGGCGCTAATTATGAAGAGCTTACCTACGAAGGATACGGTCCCGCGGGCAGCGCTGTTATTATCAAAACTCTTACGGATAACAAAAACCGTACGGTAGATTACGTAAGAACGGTTATGAGAAAACACGGCGGTTCTTTGGGCAACAGCGGTTGCGTATCGTTCACGTTTACCAATACGGGAATTATCGTTATAGAAAGAACACCCGAGCTTTCGGAAGACGCAGTTATGGAATACGCTTTAGACGCCGGTGCGGACGACGTTATTTGTACCGACGACGCGTTTGAAGTTCGTACTTCTCCGTCAGAATTTTCCGCAGTGAGAAAATATTTAGAAGAAAAAGGTCTTAACTTTTTCGAGGCGGAAATAAGAATGCTTCCGCAAAACAAAATTTCCTTAGAGGGTGACGAGCTTGCTAAATTCCAAAAGCTTATAGACGCGTTAGAAGATTTAGACGACGTTCAAGACGTTTTCCATAACGTAGAAATCCCCGAAGAAGAGGAAGAATAATTTTTTTGTAAATATTCCGTATAAAAATACCTTATTTGCCTATACTTTACGTTGTCGGCGGTAAGGTAATTTTATTAAATGAACTGTTTTACGGAATTATCGTTGAATATTATCGCCGTTTTTATATCCGTTACCGATATACGGCGGTGTTTTGCCCCGTTTTCCGTAACGGGGCGTAAGGGAGCGAGCTTTTCGTTCCCTTTTGTTTTATATTTAAGGTTTAAATGTTTTTTTGTTTGTTTTAAAGTTTTTTTCAATATAAATTGTGCTAATATAGTATATATAAATAAGGTACGGATAAAATTTTTATCGCTAGCATAAAAGTTTATCCGTAGCAAATTTTGGTTTCGGAGGGGTATATCAGTGAAAAAACTTTTCAAAATTTCTGCGGCAATCGCGCTCGCGTTGGCGTTATGCGTAAGCGCCGCGGCTTGTACTTTTATCGATAGCGGCGCGCTTAATTCCGACTCTAACGGGAATAACGGCGGAAATGACGGCGGCAACAGCAATTTTAGTTCTTCAACTACAACAAGCGACGTCGGCGACGCCGAAATAGTGTACAGAAAAGTGCGCTTTAACGAAGGTAACGTTGATTATTCTACGACCGAACCTATGATATTGATAGCCGCCGTAAAAAAGGTTGAGCGTTCTGCCGTCGCGTTAGAAACTGACGGCGGCTCCGGTTCGGGTGTTATTATCGATATAGAACTTATAAACGAAAAAGGCGAATCTATAGATGACGAAAACACGTTATATATTTTAACGTGCCATCATATGATAAGCGATAAGGGCAACGTTACGGTGTTTTTCCCCGATGCGGATTGCGGATATGAAAACGATTCTTACGCGTTCGCCGGTGTTATAGGCGGCAATATTAAAGACAATTCTTCTAATGCCGTAAAACTTATCGGAGGGGATTTAAATTCCGATATAGCTCTTTTAAGCGTTGATTTAAATAAGTTGCCTAAATCGGGCAAAGCTCTTTCTGAAGAAGAGATTTCCGATATCAAGACAGCCAAAGTAAAGGTTGCAAATTCAAATTATAAGTATAAAAAGGGAGAAGAGGTTTTTTCTATCGGCAATCCTACGGGTTCGCTCCCCGGAACGGTTTCTTGCGGAAAGATTTCTTATTTAGAAAGGGTAACCTCGGTAAGCGATATAGGCAGTATGTCTTTATTGCAAATAGACGTAACGTCTAACCCCGGCAATTCGGGCGGCGGTCTTTATAATCTTTACGGCGAGCTTATCGGTATAACCAATGCGGGTAATACAAGTTATCAAAATATGAATTTTGCAATACCGCTAAAACTTTCTACCGACGAATCTACCGAGCAATCTTCAAAAACCAATAATCACGGTTTTAAGTATTGCGCCGAAATGTTGCTTTCTACCGCGTCTGAAAGCAATTACGGCTGCGTACCCGGAAGCAAGCAAAAATTCGGCTTTAGCATTACCGAAGAAGTTTCCCCCGCGGGTTCTTATATAGTTGTTTCTTCGGTTACGGAAGGCGGTCTTGCTTATGTTGCGGGTTTGCGTTCGGGCGATAGCATTTTATCCGTATCCGTAAACGGCGACGAGGCGGAAAAAGTTTCTACCGTAGCGGAGTTTTCGGCAATACTGAATAATTTAGATATCGGCGATTATTTTGTGATAAGCGGTCAACGTTTAAGTTCGGGCTATTCAAGAAAATACATTGAGTTTTTTACCGATAAAATAACTTGCAGTCAATTTTGGTTTTGCTTTATCCCTCAATCTTAAAAAAGAAAAGCGACATACTATCGTTTTTAATCGAATAACTTATAAAACTCGGCTTTTTATAAGCCGAGTTTTCGTTTAACAATACAAAAAACTTGAATTATATTGATTTTTTTGGTACAATAAACTTATATTAAAAATAATCTAATCGGCTTTCGGGCGTAGTTTTTCCGTTTGCGATTGACGGTTTTTTATAAAATAATTAATTGTAAGAAAACGGAGGGTGTTTATAATGAAAGAAATAAGCATAAGCAGCGTTTTCGCTTCCGCGGCAGACGTTTATAAATCTCGCTTTTGGTTTTACGTAGGGGCAACGCTTTTCGCGTCGCTTCTCGCAATACTCGGCGGCGTTTTGTTCGCCTTTGTTCTAGGTATGGTTTTTGCCATCGGATATTTGCTTACCACGGCGCAAAGCTCCTTTTATTTGCGCGCGTGCCGCGGCGAAAAAGTCGAGCTGCTTTGTTTGTTCGATACCGCAAAAAATCCGAAAATCATAAAACGCGTGCTGTGCGCTAGGGGTTGGGCTGATTTGTGGATATTGATTTGGGCTCTTATACCTGTTGCGGGAATTGTTTTTGCCGTGATAAGGTATTACGAATATTGTTTTGTGCCCTATCTCGTTTCAGATAAGGCGGATATTTCGGCAACAAAGCTTAAAGAGGAATCTAAAAGAATTACAAAGGGATATAAAGGTCAACTGTTTTTGGTGGATTTCTTGTTTTTTATCGCAATAGTTTTAGGCTTTACGGTGTTGTCGCTGTTAGGGCTTATACCTTACGTCGGATACGTTTTTAAGGTGCTTTCGCTGATATTTTTGATAGCGGTTGCCGTGTTTGCTTCGCCGTTTTTAAGTTTCGTGCATGCGCAGCTTTATATCGCGCTTACGCAAGACGTAAAGCCCGTTGCCGGCGAAAACAAATCGGATAACGTCTATTTAGAAGAGGAAGAAGAAGCTAAGCTAGATTCTGTTTTGCCGACCGCTTAGTTGAATAACGAATGCCTTTTTACGATAGAAAAATCGGCGGAATTGATTTATAAATAAAAACCGAACCCTTTATATACGGTAATCGCGATATAAGGATTCGGTTTTTTGTTTGGTGGGGGCGGTAAGGCTCGAACTTATGACCTCATGCATGTCAAGCATGCGCTCTAACCAACTGAGCTACGTCCCCG
>CAZXOQ010000090.1:0-5309 GCA_964642415.1 uncultured Christensenella sp.
AAATGGCTGTTCACGTTCCTCTTTCGATAGAGGCTCAAGCGGAAGCGAGATTCCTTATGCTCGCGTCTAACAACATCTTAAAACTTTCCGACGGCAAGCCGGTTATGAGTCCTACGCAAGATATGGTTATGGGATCTTATTACCTCACGTTGCTCCGTCGCAAAATCGGTCATAAATACAACGAAAACAGAAGAGAAGACGAAAACGGCGAGTTGTACGGAATACCCGAATATACCGTGTCTTATTCTTCCCCCGAAGAAGCCGTTATGGCTTATCAAACGGGCAAGATAGGTCTTCAAGACGAAGTTATCGTAAGACGTACCGTAGAAGTCGAAGGCGAAAGCATTTCCGGCAGAGTGAAAACCACCGTCGGCAAGATTATATTTAACGAAGCTATCCCTCAAGATCTCGGATTTACTGCGAGAGAATGTAAAGAGGACGCCGTTAAGTATGAAATAGACAAGCTGGTCGGCAAAAAAGATTTGCAAAAAATCGTTGGCGCTTGCTTTAAACGCCACGGTGCAAGCTGCGCTGCGGACGTGTTAGATAAAATCAAAGCGCTCGGATTTAAATATTCTACTATCGGCGCTATAACCACTTCCGTTTTCGATATGCATATGCCGGCGCATAAGCCCGAAATTTTGAAGGCTGCCGAAGAACACGTGCTTAAAGTTGAAAACCTTTATAAAAAAGGCTTTATAACCGATGACGAAAGATATAAAAAGGTCGTTTCTATTTGGAAACAGGCTACCGATGACGTTACTAAAGAACTTCAAGGTACTCTCGATGAGTTTAACCCCATTCTTATGATGGCTAACTCGGGTGCTCGTGGTTCTATCGACCAAATCAAACAGCTTGCCGGAATGCGCGGACTTATGACCGATCCTAACGGTAAAACGATAGAAATCCCCGTTAAGTCTTGCTTCCGTGAAGGTCTTTCCGTTTTGGAATACTTTATTTCCTCTCACGGCGGACGTAAAGGCCTTGCGGATACCGCTCTTAAAACGGCAGACTCAGGTTATCTTACCCGTCGTCTTGTAGACGTTTCGCAAGAAGTTATTATTAAAGAAGACGATTGCTTTGCCAGCCTCGGAGAAGCGCCCAAGGGCGTTAAGGTTAGAGCTATTACGGGCAGCAAGGGTGAAATTATCGAAGGCTTGCGCGACAGAATAGCGGGCAGATTCGTTGTTTCAGACGTGGTTAACCCGAATACGGGCGACGTAATGGTTAAAGCAGGAGAAATGATTTCCGAAGATATGGCGGACGAAATCGTTAATGCTGGTATCGAAGAAGTCGAAATCAGAAGCATATTCACTTGTAAGTCTAAAACGGGCGTTTGCGCTAAGTGCTACGGCAAAAACATGGCTAACAACACTCCCGTTCAGGTCGGTGAAGCGGTCGGTATTATCGCCGCTCAATCTATAGGCGAGCCGGGTACTCAGCTTACGATGAGAACCTTCCATACCGGCGGTATAGCAAGTACGGGCGACATCACGCAAGGTCTTCCCAGAGTTGAAGAATTGTTTGAAGCAAGACGTCCTAAACGCGCCGCTATCGTATGCGAACACAGCGGTGTCGCTAAAATCGAAGAAAAAGATAAAATCATTCACGTTATCGTCGCAACCGACGAGGGCGAAAGTAAAGATTATACCATTCCGTTCGGCACGGGCGTTATCATCAAGTCGGGCGAACGCGTAGAACCGGGTACTGTTCTTACAAACGGTTCCGTATATCCGCAAGATATTCTTAAAACCAAGGGTATAAAGGGTGTTCAGGATTATATTCTTAAAGAAATCCAAAGCGTTTACCGCGGACAAGGCGTTGATATCAACGATAAGCACGTTGAAATCATAGTTCGCCAGATGATGAAAAAAGTTCAGGTAGAAAACCCCGGAGATACCGATATTCTCCCCGGTGAAAAAGTTGATTTGCCGAGATTCGAAGAAGAGATGATGAAAGCTCTTGACGCGGGCTTAAGACCGCCTCAAGGTAAGCGTATCTTACTAGGAATCACCAAAGCCGCTCTCGCGAAAGAAAGCTTCCTTTCGGCGGCGTCTTTCCAAGAAACCGCTAGAGTTCTTACGGAGGCTGCGATTAAGAATAAGGTCGATCCGCTGCTCGGTCTTAAAGAAAACGTTATTATCGGCAAGCTTATACCTGCGGGTACGGGCATAAGAGATTATAAAAACGTTTCTCCTCAAACTGTTATAACAAGACAAATTGTTGAGGATAAAGCGGAATAATTGCCAAAAAGGCTTCACCGCGGAAAATCTTGCGGTTTTCCGCGGTTTTTTCTAAAAAAATCGTTAATTGCGCGTTTTTCGTTTGACTATTGCGCAACTTAATGGTAAAATATTATTCCGTCAGGGGTGCAGTGCGCCCTTGTACGCATTGTTAATTTTGTGTGAAACGGTCTTCCGAATCCGTTTTCCGATATATCCAATAATAGAAGGAGGTTTAATATGCCAACAATTCAACAGTTAATCAGACAGGGTAGAAAGCAAATTACTTATAAGTCTAAATCCCCGATTTTGGACGAATGTCCTCAAAAACGCGGCGTTTGCTTATCGGTAACCACCACTACTCCTAAAAAACCTAACTCCGCACTTAGAAAAATCGCGCGTGTTAGATTGACTAACAAGGCTGAAGGTATCGTTTACATCCCCGGCGAAGGACATAACTTGCAAGAGCACAGCTCCGTTCTTATCCGTGGCGGCAGAGTTAAAGATTTGCCTGGTGTTAGATATCACATCGTACGCGGCGCGTTGGATACTGCAGGCGTTGCAAAACGTAAGCAGGCTCGTTCCAGATACGGCGCTAAAAGACCTAAATAAGCTTTAATATCAAAACTTATAACAAAAACAAAATAAACCTACTTAGATCGGATATTCGGAAAATCAGCCCGAGAAAGTAGGCAGTATGCCGTAAGGCAGAAGGTTCGCTACCTAAATGGCAAGCGATAGCCGTACTAAGGGTTTACCCTTAAAAACCGCCTAAATTAAGGCGAAAAATTTAAAGGAGGATTATAATTATGCCAAGAAGAGGCAATATAGCTAAAAGAGACGTTTTGCCCGATCCCGTGTATAACGATAAGGTTGTAACCAAGCTTATCAATCAAGTTATGCTTGACGGTAAAAAGGGCGTGGCTCAAGGTATCGTTTACGACGCTTTCACCGCCGCGGCGGAGAAAGTCGGTCAAGAGCCGAAGGAAATGTTCAATACCGCGCTTAACAATATCATGCCTATGGTAGAGGTTAAGGCAAGAAGAGTCGGAGGAGCCAACTATCAAGTTCCTATTGAAATCAGAGCGGAACGCAGACAAACGCTTGCGATTCGTTGGTTGGTTGCCGCCGCAAGAAAAAGAAGCGAAAGAGAGATGAGCGCTCGTCTTTCCGCAGAACTCGTTGACGCTTTCAATAACACCGGTAACGCTGTTAAAAAGAAAGAAGATACGCACAGAATGGCGGAAGCGAACAGAGCGTTTGCTCACTATCGTTTTTAATCGAGAGAGGTTTTTATGCCGAAAGAATTTGATTTAAGCACGACGCGCAACATCGGTATAATGGCGCATATAGACGCCGGCAAGACCACTACTACCGAAAGAATTTTGTTCTATACCGGAAAAACCCATAAGCTTGGCGAAACGCACGAAGGCGCAGCCACTATGGACTGGATGGTTCAAGAACAAGAAAGAGGTATAACGATCACCAGCGCCGCTACTACGTGCTATTGGAAAGATCATCGTATCAACATAATCGATACGCCGGGACACGTTGACTTTACCGTAGAGGTTGAAAGATCTCTTCGCGTCCTCGACGGCGCCGTAGCTACTTTTTGCGCTAAGGGCGGCGTAGAACCGCAAAGCGAAACGGTTTGGCGTCAAGCGGATAAATACAGAGTTCCCAGAATCGCTTACGTTAATAAAATGGATATCAACGGTGCGAATTTCTTCCATGCAATCGATATGATGCACGAAAGACTTCACACCAACGCAATCCCCATTCTTCTTCCTATCGGAAAAGAAGAAACGTTTAAGGGCGTTGTAGATATCATTACCAGACAAGCCGATATTTATAAAGACGATTTAGGTAGAGAAATAGAAGTTACCGAAGTCCCCGAAGATATGAAAGCGGACGTCGAAAAATACCGTGCCATGATAGTTGAGGCAGCTGCCGAAGCAGACGATTCTTTGATGGAGAAGTTCTTTGAAACGGGAGATCTTTCCGTAGAAGAAATCAAGAAAGGTCTGCGTAGAGCAACGCTCGATATGAAAGTAACCCCCGTTCTTTGCGGATCGTCTTATAAAAACAAGGGCGTTCAAAACCTTTTGGACGCAATAGTCGATTATCTTCCCAGCCCGACAGACGTCGGTCATATAACCGGTACTAATCTTAACGGCGAAGAAGAAGACAGAAAACCCACCGCGGATGAACCTTTCTGCGGTTTGGCATTCAAGATTATGACGGATCCGTTCGTAGGTAAGCTTGCTTTCTTCCGTGCGTATTCGGGCGTTCTTAAAACCGGTTCTTACGTATACAACAGCGTTAAGGGCAAGAAAGAAAGAGTTGCAAGAATTTTACGTATGCACGCTAACCACAGAGAGGAAGTCGACGAGGTTGCCGCAGGCGAAATTTGCGCTCTCGTAGGACTTAAAGATACCACGACGGGCGACACGCTTTGCGATGAAAGTCACCCCGTTATTCTTGAAAAAATGGAATTCCCCGATCCGGTTATTCAGGTTGCTATCGAACCCAAGACCAAGGCGGGTCAAGAGAAGATGGGCTTCGCACTTGCTAAGCTTGCCGAGGAAGATCCTTCTTTCAAGACTTATACCGACGGCGAAACGGGTCAAACCATTATCGCAGGTATGGGTGAACTTCACCTTGAAATTATCGTAGACAGATTGCTTCGCGAATTCAGAGTGGAAGCTAACGTAGGTCAACCGCAAGTTGCTTATAAAGAAACCATTCGTCAAGCAGTTGACGCCGAAGGTATGTTTAAGCGTCAAACCGGTGGTCACGGTCAATACGGTCATTGTAAAATTCACCTTATTCCGCAAGAACCCGGTCAAGGTTACGAGTTTGTTGACGAAACCGTCGGCGGCTCTATTCCGAAAGAATTTATTCAACCTATCAACAAGGGGATTATGGAAGCCGCTAAAAACGGTATTCTCGCAGGATACGAAGTCGTTGACTTTAAGGTCGTTGTTTACGACGGAAGCTATCACGACGTAGACTCTTCCGAAATGGCGTTTAAGATTGCCGGTTCTATGGCTCTTAAAGACGGTTTGCAAAAAGCAAAGAGTGTAT
>CAZXOQ010000091.1:0-5182 GCA_964642415.1 uncultured Christensenella sp.
ATAATAAAGTATTTTTCTATAAAAAGGAGCGCGAAAAGTGAAAATACACGGACTAGAAAAACTTTCTTTAGTGGATTACGACGGTTTTGTCGCCGCAACAGTTTTTACGGGCGGTTGCAATTTCAAATGTCCGTTTTGCCATAACGCGAGTTTAGTTACCGATTCTAAGGATTTATCGGTTATAGAAGAACAAGATATTATAGATTACCTAAAAAAGCGCAAAGGCATTATAGAAGGTCTTTGCATTACCGGCGGCGAACCCACCCTAAACAAAGATTTACCCGATTTTTGCCGCAAAATAAAAGAAATTGGCGTTTCGATTAAAGTCGATTCAAACGGCACTAATCCGGAAATGATTAAAACCCTTGCGGGAAACGGTCTTGCGGACTATTTTGCGATAGACATAAAAAACGATAAAACAGGTTACGCAAAAACCATAGGGCTAAACGGATTTGACCTTTCTAACGTAGAAAAAACCGTTTCTTATCTTATAAACGGCAATATCGGCTACGAATTCAGAACAACGATTATAAGCCAATTTCACAAAGAAAGCAATATCCTTGAAATAGCAAAATGGATAGATGGCGCTGAAAAATATTTCTTGCAAAAATTTAAAAGCGGCGATAATTGCCTTTCGCCCGACGGGCTTACCCCCGTTCCCGATGAAGAAGCGCTTAAATTTGCAAACATCGCCAAGCCTTTCGTAAAAAGCGTTAAATTACGCGGTTACGATTTTGCATCGTAACGATTCAAAGCAAGATATAAACATAAAATAACGGTATTAAGCGAGCTTGCTTGCAAAATATAATAAATATGTTTTCTAAGGAGAAAAAATGGAAAGAGAAAAATTAGGTTCGAGATTAGGTTTTATCCTTCTCTCCGCAGGTTGCGCCATCGGGTGCGGAAACGTTTGGAAATTCCCCACGCTAACGGGATCTTACGGCGGAGGCGCTTTCGTTTTGCTTTATCTTATCTTCCTAATCATTTTGGGATTACCCGTTATGACGATGGAATTTTCGGTTGGCAGAGCAAGTCAAAAAAGCCCCGTTAGGTTTTATCACACTTTAACCCCTGAGAAAAAAGCGTGGCGCGCGCACGGTTACGGGGCGCTTGTAGGAAACGTTTTGCTTATGATGTTTTACACCGTGGTTTCGGGTTGGATGCTTTATTATTTTATATCCGCGGTAAGCGGCAAATTAGAACATATTTCTAGTGTAGAACAGTCGGCAACTTATTTTTCAAGCGTTACGGGATCGCCGTTAACAATGATTATAAGCACGTTCGCAATTATAATCATCGGATTTTTCATTTGCACTTTCAAATTAGACAAGGGACTTGAAAAAGTAACCAAATATATGATGCTTGCTTTATTGTTAATAATGATTGCCCTTGCGATATACGGTTTTACGCTAAGCGGAGCGTCAAGCGGATTAAACTTTTATCTTGTTCCAGACTTTACAAAAATAGACTTTAGCGTTGTCGTTGCCGCAATGAATCAAGCCTTCTTTACGTTATCGCTCGGCATAGGCTCTATGGCAATTTTCGGCAGTTACCTTAACAAAGACCGTTCGCTTTTAGGCGAATCGGTAAACGTTATTATTTTAGACACGTTTGTAGCGATTGTCGCCGGATTGATAATTTTCCCCGCGTGCTTTACGTACGGAGTTGAACCCGACGGCGGTCCGAACTTAATTTTCAAAACGCTACCGCTTGTATTTTCATCTTTACCTTACGGTAGAATTTGGGAATCGCTCTTCTTTTTGTTTATGACGTTTGCGGCGTTTTCAACGGTACTTGCCGTATTTGAAAACATTCTAGCTTGCATAAGAGATATTTTCGGTTGGACAAGAATAAAGGGCTGCATAATTTGCTGTATCGGTATGCTTATTTTATGTTTACCCTGCGCCCTTTCATTTTGTGTGTTCGGCACTGATTTTGCAATTCTAAACATAGAGGACTTTTTAGTAAGCAACCTATTGCTTCCGTTAGGCTCTCTCGTGTTCGTAATCTTCTGCACAAACTCTAAAGTCGGTTGGGGTTGGGATAATTTTATGCTTGAAGCCAACACCGGAAAAGGGCTTAAAATGAAAAATCAAATGAAGTTCTATTGTAAATATATTCTTCCCGTTATAATACTTGCATTGCTTATAATAGGACTAATAACATTCGATTACCACGATTCTATATTTAAGTTCTTTAATAAATAATCGTCGATAAAAATCAAACTTCTTTTGAAGTTAACCAAAAAGCGAGCTAATCTTTGCATTTAACAAGATTAGCCCGCTTTTTAGATTGAATATTTTACACTTTCACATCTTAAAACTTGTTACTTATAAAGAAAACTTAAATATACAAAACATTATTTGTTAATTACAAACCTGTCCGCGGGATTCAAAAAGCGTGGACAAAAGGTGGACATAAAACATATTTAGAAATAATAAAAATCAATATTTAGTATTAAATGGTTTTATTTTACACTATATATTGTGGTTTTTACGAGTTAAAACGCAAAGCGTATCCACGTGGGTCAAGACTACAAAAGGTCTCAAACCCAGCTAAAAACGGGGGTTGTAACTCCAAAAAGTCTCACTTTTACAGGTAAAAACTCACATTTGTCCTTAAAATACCAAGTTTTTATGACTTGATTTGTCTTTCGTTGATTGAATGAAACATATCAAACCCAAAATTATTTTCACGAAATAGTTGGCTTTTTCACGAAGTCGTGATATAATGTTGGCTGTAGAAAGGATAATTGATATGCCTATCAGTTATAACAAACTTTTTCACGAACTTATTGACAGAGGCATTACATCTACCGCTTTGATGAAAGGTTCTAATTTATCAGCAAACATTTTGACAAGAATGAAAAAAACGAATATATTTCTTTGGAAAGTATTGAAAAAATCTGTGCTTATCTATCTTGCACTCCAAACGATATTTTAGAATTTATAGAGTCAAATACAAGCAGCCATGAATTTACCGCCATTTCACTCTTCACAGGAGCAGGTGGAATGGATGTTGGTTTTGAAAGAGCTGGTGTGAAAATTGTACTTGCAAACGAGCTAATGAAGGAAGCATCCGAAACATATTGTGCCAATCGCCCCTCCGCTGTTATGTTGAACGATGACATTCATAATATTTTCCCTGAATTCGAAAAATATAAAGGTGTCGACCTCGTATTCGGCGGTCCTCCTTGTCAAGGTTTCTCAATCGCAGGAAAAATGAACCCCGAAGATGAGCGTAGCCAATTGATTTTTACTTTTTTAGATGTTGTGGAGATCGTTCAACCAAAAGCGTTTGTTATGGAAAATGTAAAGGCGCTTGGGGTTTTGGATAAATGGAACGCTGTTAGAAATAGATATTTCGAGCGTACTGCCGAATTAGGCTATACTTGTTATCCATTTGTGTTAAATGCCACCGAGTACGGAGTTTCTCAAAAACGAGAACGCGTATTTTTTGTTGGCGTAAAAAACGACAGAATTCCATTTATGAGTAACCGAATTGAGGCTTTGATTGAAGAGCAAAAGCATAAAGCACCCACGATTAGAGAATTGCTAAAACCCTTAGGTAGAGCTAGGACAAAAATCAATCCTCATACTTGCACTGCGAAAATAACTTTTGCAACACATCCTATTATGCGAAAGTCCCCGTATGCGGGCATGTATTTTAATGGTCAAGGACGTCCGATTGATATTGACGGATACGCCAACACATTACCCGCTTCTATGGGCGGAAATAAAACTCCGTTTATAGACGAAGAGTATTTATTCGGTGATGCTACTGAAGATTGGGTCGTTAAGTATCATAAAGGATTAATGGACGGTTCTATCACACCAAGCTTTGAAGAAGCTCCTGCAAGGCTACGTCGAATAACTGTAAAAGAAGCGGCAAAAATTCAAACTTTCCCTGATGATTATGTTTTTTGTGGTAGCAAAGGCATAATCTATACTCAAATAGGAAATGCCGTACCTTGTAAGCTTGCCGAAGTTGTTGCTAAAGCGGTGACAGCATATTTGAGGGAAGAGTCAAAATAATTTAGATTTCTTCGTTCAAATTTTGCCACAACTTTTTAACTGTCTCCGCTGTATTAAAGTCTAATATATAACTGTTCAATGACAAGTAGAACAATTCTCTTGATTTGGCGGTCATTCTTTGCAATGTTTCGGCTACCCATTCCGAGATGTCCCAATAGTAGTAGGTGATTTCATTATAAGAATAGCTACCCATACATAAGTGTAAATTGTTCTTTTTCATTTCCGCGGGGCAACCTTCCGGGCGGCAAATAACAATGACCTCCGAAATGGATTTTCCGCTATTCTCTTCATAAATTTTCAAGCAATCATAAGAATCCCGAATACGAGCAATGTCGAAAGGTTTTACTGTAATTTCGTAAACCTTGAGAATAACTCCTTCGGGATTCTCTTCGTTTACGTCGCCGGGCTTTTTGCTTGTAGTGCTGGTTACAGAAGCTCTGTCATCACCACCTGTTACAACTACCCCTGTGTGTAGTCCCAAATGATAGTTTTTCAACAGCAGTGCCGAAATCTTTTGAGGAGTGTTTCCTGCATCGGGTGCTTTATGTATAAGTTCGTCGCACAAATAAAACAATATCTCGGGGTCGGAAGAAGGATCACGCTCTACATTAAATTCTTCAAGATGCACGGATTCGGCAATCAGTCTTCTCAATAACGAAACACCAATATAGTCGACGAGAACTCTTTTTGATGATTCAAGGAGTTTAATTATTTTAACAACGTGATCTGCCACATCTTTTGGACGACGTTGTGCTGCCCAGCTGTCATTTAATCCTTGGGTAGCTTTTGCTACATTAAGCGGTCCCGATTTTCGATGCGGAATGCGGTTGTCTATCAAAAATTCCTTTATAGGTCCTTCAAATAACGCTCGTGGATTACACTCGTACAACTCTTTTGAAGACTTGTAAGAGGGGTTGAGTTTCATTGCAACCAAAACCACTAAAACTATTTCTCGGAATCCCCAAACCGCAGTATTAAACAGACCATCTAAATCGACCTTTATATAAAGATTCGTCTATTACAAAATTCTTATCTATAGCTTTGTCATAGAAACTTTGCAAAATTTGTTTTACTTTATTATTTCTTTCTGTTACTGTCATTGTATTCTCCTTTGTTTTTCTTCGATATGTTATACCGTACTGCTGTAA
>CAZXOQ010000092.1:0-5177 GCA_964642415.1 uncultured Christensenella sp.
ACCGCCGCGGCAAACGTTCAAGAATATATAAACGGAAACAACTCCGCTTTTTCGCCTAACCATATATACGGATCTTCGCGTTACCGTTACGTAGACGGACAACGCGTTAAGTGTTGGAGCAATCACAGCAACGGCAAACATGCAAATCTCGATTTGCAGGGCGCGCTTAACAACAGTTGCAATCCGATATTCGTAGATATTGCTTTATCGCTCGGTAAACAAACGGTGTATAAGTATATAGATGCTTTTAATTTAGGAAAGGTTACGGGTGTGGATTTTAGCGGAGAAGCGCAAGGAATGGTTTTGCCCGTATCGGCTGTTCAAAACGTCGATCTCGCGAGAATCGCGTTCGGGCAAACGGTTGCGGTAACGGCTTTGCAGCTTGCGGCGGCAACCGCGGCGGCGGTAAACGGCGGCGTCTATTATACGCCCTATCTCGTAAGCGAAATATACGACGAAAACGGCGTCGTTGCGCAAAGAATTTATCCCAAAGCCAAGTCGCGCGCGATTAGTAAAGAAGCTTCAGCCATCGTTGCCAAAATGTTAGAGGGTGTAGTAGAAAAAGGATCGGGCAAGCACGCGTATATAGAGGGGTATAAAGTCGGCGGAAAAACGGGAACTGCTCAAAAATACGAAAACGGTGTAATCGCGGCAGGTAAATACATATCCTCTTTCGTGGGGTTTTTCCCTTCCGATAAGCCGAGGTATCTCGCCTTGGTGGTTATAGACGAACCTAAAGGAAGTTACTACGGTTCTACCGTTGCCGCGCCTTACGCTAAACAGGTGTTCGAGGGGATAATAAAATTAAAAAATATAAAATCGCGCGCGTAACTTAACCGCTCGGTTATCGGAGGTATCCATATGAAACTGAAAGAATTGTTAAAAGGCACTGATTTAATTTCCCTAACGGGAAATCCCGACGAAGAGATAACCGACGTCGCGTGTGACAGCGGTTGCGTAACGCGGGGCGGACTTTTTATATGCTTAAGCGGTGAAAATTACGAAGGCGGCGATTTTATAGGTCAAGCGGAAAACTACGGAGCAATTGCGGTTGTTTGCGAAAAAACGATTGAAACGCGTCTTACGCAAGCCGTCGTAAAAAACGCGCGCAAAGCAATGAGCGTTATCGCCGCTAATTTTTACGGCAACGCGCACAAAAAACTTAAGATAATTGCGATTACGGGAACTAACGGAAAAACCACGACCGCGCATTTTTTAACTTCTATATTAACTGCTTCGGGCGTAAAATGCGGATTAATAGGCACGCTAGGCGTTTTTTACGCCGATAAATATTTAGAATCCTCTTTCACAACGCCCGATCCTATTTTATTGCATAAGATTTTTTACGATATGGTTGAAAGCGGCGTAGAAACGGTGGTTATGGAGGCTTCCGCACACGCTATAAGACTAGATAAACTTTACGGTATAAAATTTGAAACGCTTGTTTTTACTAATTTTTCGCAAGACCATTTGGATTTTTTCGGAACTATCGAAGAATATAAAAAGGCTAAATCGAAACTGTTTGCCGAAAGCGAGTATAAATACGCCGTAACAAACAGTGACGACGTTTTAGGCAGAGAATTGCTTTCACTATCTAAAAACCCCATAAGCTACGGCATAGATAACCCGTCGGACGTTTTTGCCGTGAACGTTGAAGAAAACGATAACGGGCAAAGTTTTGTGATAAATCTTTTCGATTGCATATACGACGTATGCCTTAACGTTATCGGAAGCTACAACGTATACAACGCGTTGGCGGCGGCAACCGCAGCCGCGCTTTGCGGAGTAAAGCCCGAAACGGCTGTTTACGGATTAGAAAATCTTAAAGGGGTAGAAGGCAGGTTAGAAAAAATTTACGGCGGAGAGTTCGATATATACGTCGATTACGCCCATACGCCCGACGGATTAAAAAAAGCTTTGCTCGCTTTAACAAATAAGTGCGACAACAGATTGGTTTGCGTGTTCGGTTGCGGCGGGAACAGAGATAAAAGCAAACGCCGTATAATGGGTGAAATAAGCGGAGAACTTGCCGATTTTACCGTTATAACCAGCGATAATCCGCGGTTTGAAGAGCCTATGGATATAATTTGGCAAATAGAAAAGGGGGTTTTAGAAAAAACTCGCGATTACGTTATAGTTCAAGACCGCAAAGAGGGGATAAAATACGCTATCGACTATGCCGAACGCGGCGACGTTATATTGATAGCAGGCAAAGGCAACGAAAAATATCAGGAGTTTTTTGGTATAAAACGTCTTTATAACGACAAAGATACGGTAGAGGAAATAATGCAAAAATGCAAAGCGTAAAACTTATATCCGTTGCCGCGATAGGCGCGTTTGCAACAACCGTTTTTACGGGACTTCTAGTTATCCCACTGCTTAAAAAACTGAAAGCGGGACAACCCGTGCTGAAATACGTAAGTGAGCATAAAGCAAAAAACGGCACGCCTACTATGGGCGGATTGTTTTTTATTCCGTCCGCGGGGCTGTGTTTTTCGTGTGCGGCGGGCTTGAAGGAAAGGTTGCCACCGTTGCCGTAACTATAGGACTTGCCTTTATGGCGGTAGGCTTTTTAGACGACTATCTAAAGGTTAAAACGAAAAAAAACGAAGGGCTAAAACCCTATCAAAAAATGATTTTTTTAACGGCTATCGCTTTAGTCGCGGGTTTTTTTGCGTATAAAAACGGTATGACAAGCTTTTTTGTTCCGTTCGTTAAGACTAAAATAGATTTCGGTGTGGCAACCGTTCCGTTTATAGCGCTTGTTTTTATCGCGGTGACAAACGGCGTAAATCTTACGGACGGCTTAGACGGGCTTGCCGGCGGAACAAGCGTTGCGTATCTTGTGTTTTGCGCTTTGCTTGTTTTCGTTGAAAGAAGCGTTTTTCCGTATATGCCGCTTAAAAGCGGCGAATACGACGCGCTTATGCTGTTAACTTTTTGTCTTGTCGGCGCAATCGTCGGGTTTTTATGTTTCAATACGTCGCCGGCGCGCGTGTTTATGGGCGATACGGGCTCGCTTTCTTTAGGCGGATTTATCGCCGCTATAAGCGTGTTCACTTTTAACGCGTTGTTTATACCCGTAATCGGGATTGTTTTCGTTTTTTCCGCCGTCAGCGTAATAATTCAAGTGGTAAAGTTTAAATTTACCCGAAAGAGAGTGTTTTTAATGGCGCCGTTTCATCACCATCTTCAAATGAAAGGATATTCCGAAACGCAAATTTCTTTTTGGTATCCCGTGATAACTTGCATAACGGGCGGTATATCCGTCATATGTTATCTTTGATAAAATATAAACGGGAAAGAATATGTATATTAAAAATCAAAGTTTTTTGGTATTGGGAATATCTAAAAGCGGAACGTCGGCTGCGGAGTATATTTTAAAAAACGGCGGAAAATGCTTTTTTTACGAAGAACTTTCGGGTGAACGCGTCGCCGCGGCGGAAGCTAAACTGATAGAGTCGGGCGCAAAAAAGTTGAATAAAGAAATGATAGAAGACGCCATAAAGATTGCAGACGCGGTTATTATCAGTCCCGGTATTCCTATAAATCACGAAGTCGCCGTAAAAGCCAAAGCCGCGGGCAAGCGTATAATCGGAGAGTTAGAGTTTGCGTTTGCGGCTCTTTCGCCCGTAATAGTCGCGGTAACGGGAACAAACGGAAAAACCACAACCGTTTCGCTTATAAACGCAATTTTTAAACAGTCGTGTAAAAATTGTAAACTTGTCGGCAATATAGGCGTACCGGTGAGTTCGGTTATAAACGCGGCTGAAAAAGATTGCTTATACGTTACGGAAGTTTCTAGTTTTCAGTTAGAAAGCGTATCGGATTTTAAACCGCACGTTTCTTGTATTTTAAATATCGCGCCCGACCATTTAGAAAGACATTATACGATGGAAAACTACGTTTTTTTGAAAAAGCGCATTTTCAAAAATCAAAAAGAAAGCGAATACGCAGTGCTTAATTTTGACGACGAAATTGTAAAAAGCTTTTATTCCGAAATAAAAGCTCAAACAATATGGGTGTCGGCAAAACAACGGGTTGACGGCGCGTATTTAGAAGGCGAAACGCTTTTTTATAAAGGCGAAGCCGTTGCAGGCTTATCCGATTTGCCGCTTAAAGGAGGGCACAATATATATAACGCGCTGTTTGCGATTGCCGCGGCTAAGCTTTTTAACATAAAAAACGAGGATATAATATCCGCGCTTAACAATTTTAAGGGGATTCCGCATAGAAACGAGTTGATTGCCGAAATAAACGGAATAAAGTATTACGACGATTCAAAATCTACCAATACCGCGGCTGCGGTAACCGCAATAAAAACGCTAAGCTCGTTCGCAGTTCTTATCTTGGGCGGTAGCGAAAAGGGTGAAAAATACGATTCGCTGTTTACCGAAATAAAAAATTCGCCCGTAAGGCATACCGTTATAACGGGAGCGTCTAAAATACATATGGCTGAATGCGCTATGCAATCGGGCGTTTCGTTTACGGTGATTAACGGGTTCAAAAACGCGGTCGAGTTTGCTTCGCTTATCGCGCGAAGCGGAGAGAGCGTTCTTTTAAGTCCGGCATGCGCAAGCTTCGACGAGTTCGGCGGATACGCCGAGCGCGGCGAAGCGTTTAAAAATATCGTTTTGGCAAGCGCGGAGAGTGAAAATGAAAAATAACTCTTTCGCGATGAAAAACCAAAGAGGAAACCGCGGAGATTTAGCTTTGCCCGTAGCTGTTATTACGTTGGCTCTTATCGGAACGGTTTTTATATATTCGGCAAGCAGTTATACCGCGGCAAATACTTACGGTGATCCGTTTTTTTTCGTAAAAAAACAGTTAATCGGGATATCTTTAGGCACTGTCGCTATGCTATTTACCGCGAATTTCGATTATCTCAAGTTAAAAAAATTCACTATTCCCGTTGCCGTTATAACGGTGATTGCGTTGGCTGCGGTTTTTATCCCCGGCGTAGGTGTAGAAAATTACGGAGCTAAAAGATGGATAGGCTTCGGTTCGTTTACCGTTCAGCCGTCGGAATTAGCCAAGCTTTCGCTGATATTGTTCGCCGCCGCATATTTTTCTAAAAATCCCGAAAGGGCGAGAAGCTTTGTCGGAATATTGCCCGTTTTGGCGTTCGGCGGAATTTTATGCGCGCTTATTATTATAGAGCCTAATATGTCTATAAC
>CAZXOQ010000093.1:0-5099 GCA_964642415.1 uncultured Christensenella sp.
AATATATACTATATAATGTTACGCGAGGCAAAACTCGCGCTTAAAAATTTTTTTTGGGGGGGGTAACAAATGCTTTCCTTAAAGAATCTTGTAAAAACATATAACGTTAAAGGAAAAGTTCCCGTTCGCGCGCTTGACGGAATAACCGTCGATTTACCCGAAACGGGAATGGTTTTTCTTTTAGGCAAAAGCGGCTCCGGCAAATCAACCCTGCTTAACGTTGCCGGCGGTTTAGATTTTCCCACGTCGGGAGAACTAATCGTAGACGGAAAAAGCAGCAAATATTTTTCTCAATCAGATTACGACGGATACCGAAACGCTTACGTAGGTTTTGTTTTTCAGGAATATAACATTTTAGAAGAACTTACCGTAGAACAAAACATATCGCTTGCGCTGCAACTGCAAAACAAGCCTAACGACAAAACAGCCGTGAACGATATTTTAGACCGTGTTGAACTTAGCGGTTTAAATAAACGCAAGCCAAACACTCTTTCCGGCGGACAAAGGCAAAGAGTAGCCATCGCCCGCGCATTGATAAAAAACCCGAAGATTATTATGGCTGACGAACCCACCGGAGCTTTAGACTCCGCAACGGGCGAACAAATCTTTTCGGTATTGAAAGAGTTATCAAAAAACCGCCTTATACTAGTTGTTTCGCACGATAAAAGCTTTGCGGAACGTTTCGGGGATAGAATAATAGAACTATCCGACGGTAAAATAATTTCCGACACGCTCGTAACCCAAACCGCCGAAAAACCATCCGCGAGAAATTTTGAGGTTATAACTCCCGAAACCATTCTTATTCGCGATTGGTCGCAAATAACGCAAAGCGATTTTACCGAAATGGTAAGCTTAATGCGCAAAACCAAAAGCGAAACGGTTATAACTTCCGATAAAGAGTGTATCGCTCCGATACTGAATAAGCTGGATACCAAAAAAGGAAAGCCTAACCAAGCCGAAGAAACAAAAAAAGAAGCCGCCACCGTTAAAAAATCCTTTATAAAGTCAAAGCTACCGATAAAACACGCCTTAAAACTTTCTTTAGACGGGATAAAAACAAAACCGATAAGACTTATTTTTACGGTACTTCTTTCAATAATCGCGTTCACGCTTTTCGGCATATCGACGACTTTGATGTTATACGAGGAAGCCTACTCGGTATCTAACGCGTTAGCGGATTCCGTTTACGACAGCGTGGTTTTGAATAAATCGTACAAAGCTTATTATACGCAAACTTATTTAGTCGGGAAAGAATACGTCAAAAACTAAAGTTCCGAAATGCTAAAAACCGCATTCACTCAAGAAGAGTTGGATAATTTAAATAAAAACGAATACGGCTTATTGTTTGCCGGAATAATGGATTTGGGCGCATACGATTATACCGCTGACAGCGTAGGCGCTTATCAAAGCAAGCGTTTTGCATTGGATTATACGTTATATAACGAAGACGCCTATTATTATTGCGTTAACTCTTTAAGCGGGTTTTCCGATTGCGGCGAAGAGTTTTTAACAAAAAACGGCATTTTCTGCGTCGCCGGCGGTTACCCGAAAGATAAAACCGAAATAGCCCTTCCCTTTTATATATACGATTATTGCTTACATATTTTGCTAACCAAAAACGTTATAGCCGACGCAAACGATTTTCCGCCAACTCTTTTAATCGGACAAAAATTGGGATTCGGCGGGATAACCCTTACCGTAAGCGGTATTTACAACGTAGGAAATATTCCGGATAAATTTAACGAGCTTAAAAACAAAGAAAGTCAACTCGATTTCCTCTCTAAAAAAACAATGGCTGCGGAACTTTACGACTATCTTTCAAACAGTTTTCATACGGTTGCTTTCGTTTCGGAGGATTTTTACGACGCGCATAAATACGACGGAGCAAGGATAGGCAACGCGCCTTCATTCGGCATAGCCTTTTCAAGCGAACCAATAAAAAGCAGCGTAAGCGAAAAGAATAATACTTCAATAATAACGCCGCGCGCAATTTGGGATTATGACGATTTAATCGTTTATTACGATAAATCGGGCAACAAAATATCGGTAACCGATTTAGAAGAAACCGATATATATTTGCCGGTGCAAACGGTATATTATTTAGCTTATGATTTTTATTCGCAACTTTCTTCTCCCGATTGTAACGGCGAGCCGTACGACGAATTAAAAACCATACTTAGCAAATTCGGATACGACGCTTATTACGAAAAGCTTTCTTCCGAGGAATTTACCACGCTGATAGAAAAAACCTTCGTTGCATATAAAAGCTATTACGGAACCGACTTGCCTTGCCCCGAAAAGTATTATATGAAAAACCATCAAGGCAACGAAGTCACGCTTAACGTTAAGGGCTTTTACAATATTCCGAGTAGGTTTGTAATAGGCACGCAATACGTAATATCCGACGAACTTCGCGAGAACTACGCCATAAAAATCAATCCTAACGGAAATGTTTCTACCATATACAAAACCGACTACAACTTATCCCCCAAAGCGGAAAAATACGGCAAAATAATAGCTTTGTCCGATCATTCTTTAAATTCTACTAGATTTATGTTAAATGCTAGCAAAGACGGCGCTCATTATTCTATGGATAACGCGATATACCTTATAACCGTTCAAGTAACCGGCATTATAGCACAAATGAAACAATTATTTTACGTTGCCGGCGTAGTACTAGGCGTTTTTGCGGCGTTGATGTTGTTTAACTTTATTTCCGTTTCGATAAGTTCTAAAAAAAGAGAAATCGGAATACTGCGTGCGGTGGGCGCAAATAAGTTTGACGTAATAAAAATCTTCTTTATAGAAACAATGATGATTACTTTCACCTGTTTCGTCGTGTCGGCAATAACCGGCGGCGTGGCATGCTCGCTTCTTAACGCATATTCGTTAGAGAACGCCTTAAAAATAAAGATACTGCATTATAACGCCGTAAACGTGGTGATTTTATTTATCGAAACGCTGGTTGTTTCCGTTGTATCCACGCTATTTCCCGTGCTAAGCATTGCCAAAAAGCCGCCCGTAGTCGGGATAAGAGAAAACTAACCGTCAAACTAAACCCGCAATAAAACATTTAGACAATATAAATGGCTAACGAGAATTTTCGTTAGCCATTTGTTTTTATCTAAAATTGTTATGAGTTATTATTTTAATAACTTTTCAAAATCCGACTTAACCTTTTTATAAAGCATTTTCGCTTTCGTTTCGTTTTCCGCCGCAAGCGAATAATAAACCTTAAGTTTAGGTTCGGTTCCGCTAGGGCGTACGCACACGAAGCCGCCGCCCGACAACTCAAAATAAACCGCGTTGCACTTAGAACAGTTTATTTGCGAAACGTTGCCGTCAGCACTCTTACGGGTAAGCGAAGAATAATCTCTTACCGCGTCAACCTTTATTCCGCCAAGCTCTTCAACGGAAAGCGTTTTCATTTTATCTACGACGGCGTTCATATCGTTCATCGCGTTAAGCCCTTCAAAAACGGTACTTTCGGTAACGTCGAATACAAAACCGTATTTATCGTAAATTTGCTGTAAACGGTCGTAAACGCTTACGCCGTTCGCGGTATAATAGCAAACCATTTCGGCAAAAAGCATACTTGCGACAACGGCGTCTTTATCCCTTGCGTGAGTTCCGCGAAGATATCCGCAAGACTCTTCGAATCCGAATATAAACTTACGCTTGCCGGTATCGTCAAGCTCTCTAATTTTTTCGCCTATATACTTAAAGCCTACGGGAACGTCAAACAATTCTACACCGTAATCCGCCGCGATAAGACGAGCAAGACTAGTCGTAACAAACGATTTAACCACAAACCCCTTAGCGTTAAGCTTACCCGTTTCTTTTAGCCTTTTAAGAACGTAATCTAAAAGCAATGCTCCCGTTTGGTTGCCCGTAAGCGAAACAAACTCCGTTTTAGATTTTCTTAGCGCAACGCCAAGCCTATCGCAATCGGGATCTGTTCCGAAAACAACGTCCGCCTCTTTAAGATCAGCCATCTTTATCGCAAGCGAAAGCGTTTCTTTATATTCGGGATTAGGAACGTCTACTGTAGAAAAATCGGGATCGGGATTAACCTGTTCCGGAACGGTAAACGCGTTTATGCCGAGTTTTTTCAAAACGGTTGTCACGGGGACGTATCCGCTGCCGTGAACCGGCGTATAAATAAGCTTAAGCGTTTTACCTGCTTTTTTTACAGCCTTGCCGGAAAGACCTAAACGCAAAATGGTTTTATAATACTTTTTATCGAGGTTTTTAGAAACAAGCACGATACGCTTGGTTATTTCTTCGTTAAATTTTATTTTATCGGAAAGGGGCGTTCCCACGGCGTCTATATACTCAACAACCTTAGCCGTAGCGGAAGGATTCATTTGCGCGCCGTCCGCGCCGTAAACCTTATAGCCGTTGTATTCTTTGGGATTATGGCTTGCGGTAATCATTATTCCGGCAACCGTCTTAAGAGTGCGCGTTGCGAACGAAAGCATCGGAACGGGATGTTCTTTTGTAAAAAGGTAGGTTTTTATACCGTTGCTTGCCAAAACCACCGCAGCATTATACGCAAACTCGTAAGACATTCTTCTGGTGTCGTAAGAAATAACTACGCCGCGCTTAACAGCCTTTTTGCCGAGCGCTTTAACGTAATCCGCTAAACCTTGAGTTGCGCGACGAACGGTATAAACGTTCATCATATTCGTGCCAAGACCTATAAGTCCGCGCATTCCGGCAGTGCCGAATTCAAGATATTTGCCGAATCTATATTCTATTTGTTTTTCATCGTCTTTAATCGAACCGAGCTCTTCCGCTTCCGCGGCGGTAAGCGATTTATCGTTTAACCACTCGTTATACGTATCTTTATACATTGAATTATAAGCTCCTTTATCGTCCTCTATGTTTTTCACGGCGACAGCCTATCCGCGATTGCAAGGGAAAGTTTTTACACCGTTTGACTAATAGAGAGAACAAAACGCGACGCTCCGATATTTAAAACACGCCGTGTTTATTTTTCCACACTAAATATTATATGAATTTATAAGCCCGTTGTCAAAGCATTTTTTTATTTTTAAAGTTTTTATTGGATTTTTTACGTTTAACCCCCTCCGTAC
>CAZXOQ010000094.1:0-5083 GCA_964642415.1 uncultured Christensenella sp.
TAAAATGCGGTCAAGTCTAACATCACGTGTTCGTGTGTTGTTGTTACCCCTAATTCTTGTTTGTCCATTTGTTTAAGAACCGTGTTTATTTTCATAACGTATTCCTTATGGATATAATAATTTTAATGACGAAATGGGAATATTTTCGGCATAATCCGTAGCGCCGTATTTTTCACAAATTGCAAAAAACTCGTCGGTAACGGTTCTGAACATCGCTTGATTATCCGCATATAACACCGATCTGTTTATAAGCATCAAATATAACGGATAAATCTTAAACTGTTCTAAATGCTTAACGTATAAAGCCTTCATTTCTTCGGTTGCGTCAGAAGCATTAACGTCTTCTATTCCCTTATTCAACAAGTTGCGCACGCGTTCTAAATAAGGCGCTTTGTGATATACCGCGCTGTTATCCATAATAGACGCACCGTTCGATTCTACCGAAGCTTGATAGTAATAACCGTCCATAAATTCGATAGCTTCTAAAGCTTCGTCAGCACCCTCGCCGAAGTATAACGAAATAAATTCTCTGCGCAATTCGTACGGATCTAAATCGATATCCCACAATAATTTATTAAACACGTAAGAATCCATTACGGCTAAAACCGCGTTATATTCTGTATGCGCGTTTTGTTGCATATAATAAACCACGCCTGCATCCTTATAAGCTTTTAGGTCCGTTTTAATTCTTTGGATAGTAGGAAAGTAACTAAAGAAATGACTAAAGTTTGTACCGTAATCCCAAACCATAAAATTAGAACAAATCGAACTCCATTGAGCGATATAGTTTCTAAAATTCATTCTTTGATTTGGATCCGATAACGCATAATACCAATTTGCATTAAACGGCGTAAGTCTTATATACATATTTTTATCCGGTATTACCGTCGGATCATATGCGACGTATTTGCCGTCATCACCCATCTTAACGGGCGCGTCGGTTGAATATACGTAACTGAACGTAACGATATGAATTTGCTTTCCGTTAAGCTCTTTAACGGTATCAGCCCAAGCTTGAACTTCTTTTATCACGGCGTTAAGCATTCTGATTTGCGTACCCGACTGAGCGTATTTTGTCGTTGAAGCTTGACACGACGGACAAGTACAACAAGTTTTATAGTCCATTTGTCCGATAAAATAATATTCCGCATCGGGTTCGTTCAAAACGAACTTTTTAAGAGAATTAACAAACGCTTTTGCAGTGCTTGCCTCTTTAGTTTGATCAATAGTTCCGTCCTCGTTTATTCCGTTTGTCCAACAAATATCGTAAGGATTTCCCGCTAGGTCATAGGTATACATATCTTTATTGGCAACTTTTTGCGCTTCGGTTGCAAGATATTCGGAGGTCGGAACGTATTCCATAGTGTTATGCGACATTTGAAGCGTTTGACGACAAAATGTAATATTTCCGCCATACTTTTTATCTACGCTGATTAAATCGTGCGTTTGACGCGTGCGTGCATAATAAACCCTATCGGCATCCGTTCTGAATACGGAACGGGTAAGCACTCCGCGGTATTCGAAGTCGGGGACTTCTTTAACGTTGTAATCGTAAAGTTTCATTTCCGAAACTTCGGGAACGTAAGTGTAATCGCTTGCTAAAAATTTGATACCGAGGTTCTTTTCTAATAACTCGTATACCCCGTAAAGAGTTCCTCTGTCTATCGCGCCGGAAATAAATAAGCTTGAATCGACGTTTTTAATATAAAAGCCGTCGCCGTTTAGCGTATTAAAATCCAATCCGAGATTTAACGACTTTAATATTTCGGTTTGACCGAGCGAAATGATGTTGCTATCTTTAGTATAAGCAACTAAGTTTTCCGTTTTAATCGGCAACCAAACACCCGTGCTTTGCGCTATAAAGCTTTGTAATTCTTGCGAAGCGTATTCTTCGCATTCGGTAGGTTCTTCCGCCGTAACGATAGTATAAGTGCTTTGCCCGTTTTTTACGATAAACCCTTTTTCGTTCAACTTGTTTTGCGGGTTATCCGAATCGGGATTGCAACTACAGCCAAAGGCTGAAACAATAACCGATAATGATAATATTAAACATATGATTTTAACTAAACGTTTCATATTGCCCTCCTTATTTTACGTCGAACGCAACGACGTGTCTGGTAACGTTGCCAAATGCGTCTTCTGCCCAATAAGCAATTCTATACGAACCTTTTACCGATAATTTAACGGTATCGCCCGCTTTAACAACGCTAATACCCGACGTGTTTTGAATATGAATAAATTCTTTTACGACGCTGTTATTGTCTTTAGTCGTCATCGAAACGATTTTAATTTCGTCGTTAACAGAGTATTGCGTTTTATAATTGCCGTTAAGCGTAATCGTAGGCGCAACGCTATCTTCTACTCCGATAGAAATATTCTTCGTCGTTTTATTGCCTACGCTATCCGTTGAAGTATAAGTTATTTTGTATGTTCCGTATTGATCGAGCGTAATCTCTCTTTCGATATCGGCGTTTTTGTTATTAATAATTTTAGTGCCGTCAGGCGCTTCAACGGTTACTTTTGTGAAAGTTGATGCTTGAATAACGTCTACGCCGATTGCTCTTGCAACCGTATATTTTTGGTTTAAGTCAACCTTCATAGAGTTTTCGTTACCGAAAATCATCAATTCCGGACCAACGTTATCGTTATCGTCATATTCGAGCTTTTGAATATTATAAGAGAACTGTTGGTTAGAAATTCCTCCGATAACTAAATCCGCTTCTCCGCTAACTCTATCTAAAGAAAAGCTTACGTTTGCAACGTCGCCGTTAAACTTGCTTATTTTTTGACCGTTCGCAAATTTATCAAGATAAACAATCTTGCTTCCCTTCGAAGTTTTAATAGCCTTGTTCGCTATATCCACGTAAAATTCAAAGGTCGTATATGCGCTGTTCGCGTATTTTTCGTCCGCGCCGGCTTCACCGCAATTTGCGCCGTAAGTATATTTATTGCCGGATAAAGAGATTCCGTTAGCGTCGTCGTTTACCTTTAGAATAATCTTGCCGTCGTAAGACGTATAAGCGCTTAATCTTACGATAACGCTTTTGTTTTCTTCTACGGTATCGCTAATAACGACTTTTATTTCGCCAAACGAAGCAAAACCGTTGTTTACGGACAATCTAAAGAAAATATTTTTGCCTGCAATTTTATTTGCGACTTTAACTTCTTTGCCGGACTGTGCCGCTTTATACTTAAAAGCAACGCCGCTTTCTAAAACGATACTGTCGCTTATTTCGGAGCTGAATATACTTGAAGCATTTGTTATGCCTTCCAACACGTTAACGGTTGCCGTTTTTACGGTTTCGTCATTAACCTTGTAAACGATATTTACGCTGTCTTTATCCGAAGGAACAGTAAACTCGTTTCCCGTGATTAAAGTTCCGTCTAAATATACCTTAACGTCGTCAGCCTCGGTCATCGTGCCGGAAACGACTTTGTATGCCGTATAGCTTGGCAAGCTAACGGATTGACCTTTCCGTACCGAAGAAGGAAGCTCTCCGCCTAAAACGATGCCCGCGCCCTCTTTCAACTTTAACTCAAAGGTCTTTTCCGCAACAACGCCCACGCTGTCGGTAACGACAACCTTAACCGTATAAGGCTTTGAACTCGTAACGTAAATAAACTCGCCGTCAACAATTTCTACGGGATTATCATCGCAATAAACCGAAGTTTCTACGGATAAATCGCCCGTACCGCCGCTAACCGAAACTATCGGAAGCTTGTTATATGCAAAGTATTCTAAATTCGTTAGAGTAACGTCTGAAATAACAACGGGAACGGGATTTTCGTTTATCGTAATCTTGTAAGTTTTTTCTACCGTCTGACCTTGATAAACCGTTGAATAAATAAAATCGTACACGCCCGTTTCGGTAGGATAAAAATACCCGTTTTTAACTAACTGCGTATATTCTTTACCCTCTTTTTTAACGGTTAAATCCAACGTTTCGGAATCGCTTATCAAAACGGACTTTTGAACGTTAGGAAGCTTAAACTTATAATTTTTAGCGCCCGATAAAACTTGATTTTCTTCATCTACCATTACTATCAGTTTAGAAGCGTCTACTTGTGAATTAGCAACGTTTTCGCCTCCGACGCTAACAACGTATACGCCGCCGTTTTCGTTATTTATAAGTTCGAATCCGACGATAACTTCACCGGTTTTAAAGCCTTGGAAAACGTTTTCTAATCCGACGTGGTTAGGATCGTCTAAATCTATAATAATTTGTTTGCTGTAAGTATAATCTTTAAGTCTGCCGTAAAAATTGATTTGTTTTTCGGCTACGTTATATTGCAAATCGAACAATCTGGTTTTTTCAACCGAATCGGGGCGAATCGCTCCGTTATATATCGTAGTGCCAAGGTCTTTCAATATCGTTCCGTAAACGGCATCTCTCGGATCGTTAGATACGGCGCAAGTATTCCCTTTATATTCGGCAATAACATGCGAATGAGCGATATCGTAAGGGCTTGATTGATAATACAACGCAACTTTATTATTCGGATCGTAAACGTCTGTTAACGTTACTCTCAGTTGCGAAAGATGTTCTCCGTTAAACGAATAGGGCAAAAACTCTAACAATTGCCCTCTTTCGTCCGAAAGATTGTTTAAGTTCACGATTTTATTATAAAAGAAGGTTACGTTAGTATCGTCGGATTTTACTAAAACGCCCTTAGTTTTATAGGTATCGAAAACGTTTGACGGAAGATTTTGCTCGCTAACCTCGCCGCTACCTTTTATAAACGTAAAAGGCGATTCTTGGTTGGCGCAAATTACGGTTTGATTTTTGGTTATGACTTCGCCGTCTACCGTAGATTTATACGTAAAGATATACGCGCCGAGCCTTTTTAAGGTGTAGTAGGGTGATTTAACCGCCTCTTCCGTTCCGTCGGGATTAGTAACTTTAACTTCTACCGCATAATTGACGCCTTTATAAAAGCCGTTGGGGAAACCGACGTTAAGTTCCGTACCGTAGCTTGCGCTTTGCGGAAGCTTGTTAAAATAAAGCTCTTTAACGTCTTTTACCGTAAAGTTTACGGTTTTGGTATGCGTTATGCCAACCATATCTACGACGGTATAAACCAA
>CAZXOQ010000095.1:0-5040 GCA_964642415.1 uncultured Christensenella sp.
AATTGTTCTCTTAAACTTTCGGTTTTTATCTCTTTTTCAGTTTTAACCTCTATTTCGTTTGTAGCATTATGTCCGTAAGATTTAGAAAGATAAAGTGCTAGTTTTGCACCAGCCGGACCTATAAGCTCGTATAAAATACTTGAAGACAGTATAATCGTTTGCAAAACAGCCCCGTCGTTTCCGCCGATAATCCGGGCAGCCATAGCAACCAAACCGATGGCAACGCCGGCTTGCGGCACTAACGCAAGCCCTAGATAATTACGCGTTTCTTTAGGTTTTTTGGTTATAGCGCAACCGATATACGCCCCTGCATATTTGCCGATTATACGTATTAAAAAATAACTTACGCTAACCACAATCAACGGAACTCCGCCGATAGAGCTGTTTACGTCAAAAAGAGAATCTATTCTGAAATTCAACCCCGAACTAACGAAAAAAATCAACAGTATAGGCGGCGAAAAATAATTTAATTGTTTAAAAAGCTTATCGTCTTCCGTAGCGTTTATGTATACCGTTCCCATAGTCATACAACCCAATAACGGCGATACGTTAAGCGCCGCGCCTATGCCGCATACCGAAAACAAAAACGCCACCGCGATTATAAGCCTATTATCGGTAGACCGCTTGTTCATCAAAAACTTAAGCAAAAACCCGAAAACAAACCCCACCGCAATAAGCAACACGTTACAAACAATCGGCAAAACAATATCGTCAACGGATACGCTGCCGCCCGAAGTTGCCATCGCAACCGAAATAGCAACCGAAAACGCAACTAAGCTTACCACGTCGTCTAAAGCAACTGCGCCTAGCAGCGTATCAACGAAATCTCCCCTCGCCTTGGTTTGACGAATGGTAACCATGGTAGAAGCCGGTGCGGTTGCCGAAGCTAACGCCGCAAGCACTATCGAAAAAGCCAAATCTAACTTTAGTATAAAAAATGTAAGAATAAACACCAAAACAGACGCCAATAATGCTTCAAACAGCGTTATAACGGCTATTTTAGAGCCGTTTCCCTTAAGCGTGTCAAGTCTAAAAAATTCGCCCACGCTAAAAGCGATAAACGCCAAAGCAACGTCGGATAAAAAACTAGTTCCCGCAATAACGCTTTCCGGAATAAGGTTTAAACAAAACGGACCTATCAAAACGCCTGCTATTATGTACGCGGTAACGTTTGGCAACTTAAGAAGTTTAGTTAAACGCGTCATCAAAAAACCCGAAAGTAATATTATTGCTACGGATATTATTATGGCGGATACGCCGTCCGTTCCGCCGATTTTATTATATAAAGAATCAAGCATAATCCGCTCCTCCTTTGAAATTTTGAGTATAAAAAACTAAGAGTAAGCATTCTTTTCTTCCCAAAGCAATTTCTTATTAAAACAAAAGCGCTTTACCGCTGCGGAACATAATAAAACAAACTTCAAAAGTAAGCCGCTTTAAGGAGGCTCGGAGGCTCTTTTATAAACCGCAGCGCGCTTTTATCGCTGTTTTCAATAGAATTGCCAGCGAACGTTCTTTTTAGCCATAAGGCTAAAAAGAATATGCAAAACCGTTGTTTTGCGTTATATTGCGATACAATCGCAAAAGCCTTAATCGATTAGGCTTATCAATTCGTCTATATCCGCCTTAGTTGTGCAATAGGTTACGCCTAGTCTGACGGAACGCTTAAACTCGTCCCAATAATGAAGATCGAATTTTTCGGTTATTTTATCTAAAAGCTTTTGCTCTAACATACAAAATACCATATTCGTTTGAACGGGATAATAAATTTTTATTCCCTTTTCAACAAGCCTTTTTTCAAGATATTTAGCCGTTTCGTTCGCTTTTTTTGCATTTTCTAAGTATAAACCGCTCTTCAATAAATAATATATTTGAACGCCCAAAAACTTGGACTTGTCAAAATGCTGCAACGTTTGTTTTTGCGAATACGCGAGATTTTCGGCAAATTCGGCATGTCTGAATACAACCATTTCGCCGAACATAGCACCAGCCTTCGTTCCGCCAAAAGTGAAAGCGTCAACGCCCGTATCTTCAATCATTTCTTTTATAGAAACGTGAAGCGCTTGCAATGCGTTGGCAAGTCTTGCTCCGTCGATAAATACGTACATACCCTTAGAATGGGCAAAATCGCATAATTCTTTAAGCTCATCTACCGTATACAGCGTACCGAACTCTGTGGGTTGGGTTATAGCAACCACGCGCGGAATATATTTATGCCTTTTATGCGCAAGTATAGTATCGTTTATCATTTGAGGCGTTAACTTTCCGTCTTGACTGAATACGCTAAGTATTTTATTACCGACTATCGCTTCGAACGCACCATCTTCACAAGTATTGATGTGCGCTTCGTCCGCACAGATAACGGATTCGCAACGACCGAGCATTTGTTTTAGCGCGAGCACGTTAGCTGCCGAACCGTTTATCGTATACGTCCAATATATTTTATCTTTAAAAAAGCTTTGCATAAGCTCGCCTGCTTTCACCGAATACTTATCCGCACCGGTGTTGCCGTCTACCATCTCTTTGTTCGCTTCGCAAACTGCTTTTAAAATTTCTTCGTGAACGTTAGTCCACACTTCGCCTCTGAATGTTTTTAATCCCATAATACTAATCCTATAATTTTTTAACTTCGATATTGATTTTGTTTGTTCTGATTTTCCATATTCCTCACGCAAATACTTATATGCCAAACCTTCTTTTAAGCGTTTTGGCTTTTAGTAAACACTATTTCCGTAGTTGCGGAGTATACGTCACCCTTTTTTAGCAAGGGCGACGCGTATCTTTTGCAGTTAATAGCATTGGGAAAATGTTGAAATTCCAAGCAAAAACCGCTTCTGTTTTGATAATAGCCCTTTTTACCTTTCCTACGCCCCAACGAATTTGCAGTATAAAGTTGCATACCGCATCTATCTGTATAAGCGTCTAACCGTATGCCCGTTTTTTTACTTTCTGCAAAAGCGACTTTTCTAAAGCCGTTCCCGTTCAAAACGTAGTTGATATCATATCCGTTACCGTTTTTCATTTGCGGATGATCGGAATCTATATCTTTATCGATGGGTTTTTCCCTTCTGAAATCGTAAGGGGTATTATCGATATCCATATATTCGTTATACGTTATCAATTCTTTATCAACGGGTGTAATTTTATCCGCTAAAACGCATAAAGACTGACTATCGATTTTACCGTCGCTTTCGCCGTTTAAATTGTAATAGGTATGATTAGTCAAATTAACCAACGTATCTTTATCTGAAACGGCTTTATATTGAATTTTTAATCCGTTTCTTTCCGTTATAGAATACGAAACGGTAATCTTCAAATTGCCGGGGTAACCTTCTTCTCCGTCTTTGCTTATGTAACTTAAAACAATGCCGTTCTCACTATATTTTTCGCAATGCCAAATTTTTTTGTTAAACCCCTCGAATCCGCCGTGCTGAGAATTTTTGCCGTCGTTTCTCGATAAAAGATATTCTTTATCGCCTATTTTACACAGTCCGTTAGAAATACAATTGCACACGCGACCGACCGTTGCGCCGACATAAGCGTCGTCTTCAACGTATTCTTCAACAGTGTTGTAACCCAATGCGATATCCGTAAGCTTTCCGTTTTTATCGGGCACTTTTAAAGACTGAATTATCGCGCCGAATGTAAGCACGTCTATACTTATAACGCCGTTGGTAATATTATATTTTTCTATAATCTCGCCGTTAACGCTTCCGAATTTCATAGTAACCGATTATCTTCTGTATTTATTTAAAACTTCCTCGTTAAGTTCGATGCCTATGCCGGGGATATCCGGAATAGAAACGTTTCCGTTTTTATCGAGTTTGAAATGATGGCGAACCAAATTTTTGCTAAGTACCGTTTCTTGCGCGCAATATTCCAACACGTCCGCATTAGGGATAGCCGCGATAAGCTGAAGCGTAGCTCCCATTAAAATTCCCGTTTTGAAAGCGTGAGGAATAAGTTTTTTACCCTTCAAATACGCCATATCGGCAATTTTCTTAGCCATCGTTATACCGCCGCAACGGCTCATATCCGGCTGAATAATATCAACCTTTCCGCTGTTAATCATATCGTTAAACTCATAAAGCGTACCGAATTCTTCACCCGAAGCTATTGAAATATCTACACTATCAGACAGTCTGCCCAGGTCTTCAAATCTATCGGGAACAAACGGTTCTTCTAACCAATAAAGTTTTTGTTTTTCATATTCTTTAGCAACTCTCAGCGCGTATTTATAATCGTTCCACGCCATACCGATATCTATCATAAGCTTTTTATCGTCACCGACGGCTTGACGACACCATTCTACAAGCTGAACGTCGCTCTTTTCGCTTTTGCCGAGAGCACCCCAACCGAATTTATATCCGACGTAGTTGCAATCGTTTTTATGATGTTCAACCAAATCGAATATTTCTTGCTTAGTTCCCGGCATCAAAACGGAGCAATACGCGGGAATTTCTTCTCTGAATCTTCCGCCGATAAGGCGAGAAACGGATACGCCGAGCTTCTTTCCCGTAATATCCCAAAGTGCGATATCTATTCCGCTCATTGCGTGTATGCCCACGCTTCTGCGCCCGTAGTAATAGCTATAATAATACATCTTATGCCATAAATATTCTACGTTCATCGGGTTTTCGCCGATTAAAATCTCTTTTAATCCTCTGCATTGCATATGCGAAGCCGGCGTATCGACTATAGCCTTTATAACTTCGGGAGAGCTGTCTACCTCTCCTATACCGGTAATACCCTCGTCGGTATAAACCAACACAACGGCGGTATCTTGGCTACCGTCACCGATCATTTTAACTTCGTCTTGTCTTACAACAACAACTTCTACGTCTGTAATTTTCATAATTTACTCCTTTTAAAATTCAATTACCGCTTTAATAAGCTTTTTATCGTGATTTCTGTATAAATCGAATGCCTTGTTTATATCTTCTATCTTAAACTTATGCGTTACCATACGTTCTATATTAAGTTTTCCTTCGGAAATATATTTAACCAAAGGAACCCACGCCTTAGTATTGCCGACCACGC
>CAZXOQ010000096.1:0-4990 GCA_964642415.1 uncultured Christensenella sp.
GTTTTATATAATGTTTAACGTTTCACGATTTTGTTTTTTATTGTATAAAATAGATAATGGGGTGATTTTTAGTGTGTTTTACCCCTTAATTCTAAAATCGTGTTTTTGCAAAAATTGAATTTTAACGGGGTTTATGGTTGAATAATGCGAATTTTTGCCTAAAAATATGCTTGACAATCATAAAAAAATACCCTAAAATATAAAATCGTGAAAGGAGGTTTTTTAAATGAAGATTCAACACGGAAAATCTTTCAAATTAAAAGATAAAAAAAGTTTTTTTGCAGAAGGTAGCGTTAAAGTCGGAAACAACGTTGTTATTTATGAAAACAACAGGATAGAGGGTGATACCGTTATAGGCGATAACGTTACGATTAAGCCCAATTGTTATATAAAAAACTGCATAATCGGTAATGATTGCGTTATAGAGTCTTCGCATTGCGAAAATTCTTCAATCGGCAACGGGTGTTCGGTAGGTCCGTTTGCAAGGTTAAGACCGAATTCCGTTATAAAAGACGGTGCTAAAATAGGTAATTTTGTAGAAATTAAAAATTCCGTAATCGGTAAAGGAAGTAAAGTTAGTCATTTAGCTTATGTCGGAGATGCGGAAATAGGTGCTGATTGCAATATCGGGTGCGGAGCTATATTTGTAAATTATAACGGCAAAATAAAACAAAGAACAATCGTTGGGGATAATTGCTTTATCGGCAGTAATTGCAATATAATTGCGCCCGTAACGATAGAAAAGGATTCTTACGTATGCGCCGGCACGACGGTTACCGATGACGTTTCTTCCGACGATTTCGTAATCGGAAGGGTTCGCCCCGAGATAAAGAAAAACAGAGCCCACGAGTATTTGAAAAAAACTAGTAAAGGAGATTGATTGGTATGGGATTATTTTTCGGAACGGACGGTTTGAGAGGAAAGGTTAACGAGGATTTAACCTTTGATACGGGTTATAAAATAGGCAATGCTTTATCGATATTAAAATATAAACCGACAATACTTATAGGTTCGGATACTAGAATATCCAACAGTTATTTGACGTTAAGCGTGGCAAGCGGCGCGATGAGCGGCGGCGCAAGGGTTATCGACGCGGGTGTCGTTCCTACCGCGGGCGTTGCGTATTTGACTAAATATCTAAAGGCTGATTACGGCGTGGTTATAAGCGCGTCGCATAACAGCGGCGAATATAACGGCATAAAGGTTTTTAATAGCGAAGGATATAAGCTTGGCGATAAAGAAGAAGAAAGAATAGAAAGGTGTTTTATACACGAAAAAACTAACGATTTTCCCGATATCGGAAGTTACGAACAAGATTTTAACTTGGTAAAGATATATAAAGATTTTTTGATTTCTTCAAGCGCAAATTCTTTTAAGGGTAAAACCATCGTTCTCGATTGCGCTTACGGGGCTGCTCATAGAATTGCTCCCGATGTATTTAGAAAGCTCGGCGCAAGCGTAATAGCTGCAAACTGCACGTTAGACGGACTTAAAATAAATAAAAATTGCGGTGCGCTTTATCCTGAAAATCTCGTAAAACGGGTGTTTAGGTATAAAGCCGATATGGGTTTTGCTTTCGACGGCGATTCCGATAGGTTGATTGCCGTAGACGAAAAGGGAAATGTTATCGACGGAGATATGATTATATACGCTTTGGCAAAATATTTTAAGGCGAAAGGTATTTTAAAGGGCAACGAGGTGGTTGGAACTAGTCACACAAATATGGCTATCGAAAACGGTCTTAAAGAGCAAGGTATAAATCTTGTAAGAACGGATATCGGCGATAAATACGTTCTTGCTAAGTTGATAGAGAAAAATTTATCGCTCGGCGGCGAGCAAAGCGGTCATATAATTCTTAAAGATATCTCTACGACGGGTGACGGTATCTTATCGGCAATTGCGGTTGCGAATATGGTTATCGAAGAGGGAAAAACTTTATCCGAAGTCGCAAACGTAGATTTATATCCGCAAGTTAACAAAAATATCGTTGTTACCGATAAATTTAGAATAATGAATAACGAGGAATTGGGCAAAGAGGTTGCCAAATATAATTCCGAGTTGCGCGGTAGCGGAAGATTGATGTTAAGGGCGTCCGGAACAGAGCCTAAAATAAGAATAATGGTTGAAAGCAAAGATAAAAATCTTAACGAAAAGATTGGCGGAGCTATTGCGTCTATGGTAAAAAGAATAGATGCGGAATAAAATAAATTATTTTACGATAAAGTTTCCTTGATTAAAGCGATTTGTATATCGATTAAACAAGGAAACTTTTTTGGTTTATCAATGATAATTGCCGCTTTTGATTAGTATTTTTTCTAAAAAAGCAACGATTGCATACATGGCGGCGGCAAGGATGCATAAGATGATTGTTGCCGCCATAACAAGGTCTAGCTTGAACACTTGACCGCCGTATACGATAAGGTAGCCTAGTCCCGCGCGAGATACAAGATATTCTCCCATAATCGAGCCGATCCATGCCATACCGACGTTAATCTTAAGCATACTGATAAACGACGGCATACTGCTTGGTATAATCAGCTTGAAAAGGATTTGTAGTTTATTTGCTCCCATAGATTTTAATAGGAGTATTTTGGCTTTATCTGCCGAAATAAACCCGTTTAGCATCGTTATTATCGTTACGATTATTCCTATCAGCATAGCCATAAAAACTATTGCTTTCATTCCGCTTCCGAACCAAACTATTATAACAGGGCCTAACGCGATTTTGGGTAAGCTGTTAAGAACGACTATATACGGTTCTAAAATTTTTTGCAGTCTATCAGACCACCATAAAATTAATGCGATTAAATATCCGCCCGAAACAGCGATAAAAAATCCGAGAAGCGTTTCGGATAGTGTTATGCCTACGTGATACAGCAAGTCGTTTTCCGCAAAAAGTCTTTTTGTTGTTATAACAATCCGTGAGGGGGAACTAGTGATAAACGGATCGTAAACGCCCGTTTCGGCAAAGAGCTCCCATATTCCTAAAAACCCTACGAGAATTGCTATTCTAAAAAATATAATCCAAAAACGATTGCTTTTATTTTTTGCTAAGTAAAGTTTTCTTGCGTAAGAAATTTGTTGGTCTTTTCTTTTCATTTGTTTAGTTCCTTCCATATTTTTTCAAACCAAAAAGAAAATTTAGGGCATTCTCTTCGTTTAAGCGGCGTGTTTTTCGGTAGGTCGGGCTTAAATATGCATTTTACCTTTGCCGGTCTATCGGTTAACACTATAATTATGTCTGACATAGATATTGCTTCAGATATGTCGTGGGTGACTAAAATAGCGGTTTTTCTTTCGCTTTTAATAATTGTGTATACGTCGTCTATAACGGATAATCTGGTTTGAAAATCGAGGGCGGAAAAAGGTTCGTCTAACAATAAAAGTCTTGGTTCGGATATCAACGTTCTTATAAGCGCGGCGCGTTGCCTCATTCCGCCCGAAAGACTATCGGGGTATTTTTTTCTAAAATCGTATAGTCCGTATTTTTTTAGTAGGGCATAAACTTTGTCTTTATTTTCAGGGTTTTTCTTGTGTTTTATTTCTAACGGAAGATTTATGTTTTTTTCTATCGTTCTCCACGGGAAAAGTTGATCTTTTTGCAGCATATAGCCGATATCTTCTTTTCCCGTTTTTTCTTTTCCGTCTATATAAATTTTTCCGCTCGTCGGCGTTAGCAGCCCCGCAATTAAAGACAGTATGGTTGTTTTACCGCAACCGGAAGGTCCTATAATTGATAAAAAGTCACCCTCTTCGCAATCGAAACTTAAATTTTCGATTGCGGTTATTTCGTCTTCCGGTGTTTGGTATATCAAAGAAACGTCTTTAATTTCAAGTATTTTTTTCATTTTTTTATCCGCCGTGTTTTTTAAGTTTTATCCAAATATTTTTTTTGCAAGTGAATTATCTACTAATTCATCAAACGGGGCTTTTTCGGAAAGTTCGCCCGCAAATTTCATAATATTCATTAGACGGTCGAAACTTTCTTCGGTTGCTTGTAGATTTGTTTCCCATGCGTCGATTTTTTTATAGCTTTTTATAGACGTTTCGATCGATTCTATGCTGCTTGAGGGAAATTGTCCCGAAAGAATTTCGGCTGTTTCGCATTCTGTATGACTATTCATATATTCGTGCGCCTTTTTTATCCCTTTAAGAAAAGATTCTATCGTTTTGCTTTCTTTTTTGATATAACTTTCTAAGGCGATAAACGACGTATATGGGATTTCTCCGCTTTTTTCTCCGACACTTGCCACAATATGCCATTTCCCGTCTTTTTCGTATTCGGAAGCCGTCGGTTCAAAAACGGTGCAATAATCGGCTGTTCCCGATATAAACGCGCTTGTCATAAGATTAAATTGAACGTCAAAGTTTAGATGATAATCCGTTTCGTTTTTCAATCCCGATTCGTTCATTACGTATTCAAAAGTCATTGCGGGAACGCCGCCTTTTCTTCCGGCAAGAATTTCTTTTCCTTTTAAATTTTCCCACTTAAAATCTTTATCTTTTGTTCTAGACACAAGAAACGAGCCGTCTTTTTGCGTAAGTTGACCAAAAACTTTCGGCGCGTCTTTTTTTTGTTGCCCATATACGTAAATTACGGTTTCCGGTCCCATAAGACCGATATCGGCGCTTCCGGATAATATTGCGGTCATAGATTTATCTGCGCCGCCGCCGTTTGTTAAGTTGATTTTAAGACCTTCTTCTTCAAAAAAGCCTTTTTCTATCGCTACGTAAAGCGGCGCGTAAAATATAGAGTGAGTTACTTCGTTTAGCTCTATCGTTTTTAATTTTGTTTCTTCTTTGCAACCCGAATAGGGTAAAATAATTAATATTGCAGTTAAAAATAACGTCAAAAGTTTTTTCAGCATGGTTTTATTACCGCCTTGTTTTTTGTTTTATTATAGTTTATTTTATGATTTTATATTTTTATTTGACAGTGTTTTGCTTATTATGATTGACAACGCCGCAATTATCAAGTATAATAATATAG
>CAZXOQ010000097.1:0-4973 GCA_964642415.1 uncultured Christensenella sp.
TCATTTATTATTATGATAAAATATAAATGTTAAAAAAATATTCGAGGTAAATATGGATAAAATAATTCCCGTTGTCGTTATTAAAGAGGTTAAAGACACGATCCCCACGCTTAAATCACTTAAAAACGGAGGAATAAATTGCGCCGAAATCACTTTCAGAACAGCATGCGCTGCCGAAGCCATTGCATTAGCCGTTAAAGAATTTCCCGAAATGAACGTCGGCGCGGGCACGGTGATAAATCTCGACCAAGCAAAAAAAGCAGTCAACGCAGGCGCAAAATTTTTAGTTTCGCCCGGACTTTCCGTATCGGTGGCAAAGTTCGCTTCAGAACAAGGTATTCCTTATTATCCGGGTTGCGTAACGCCCACAGAAATAATGCAAGCGTTAGAACTCGGAATCAACGTGATTAAATTCTTTCCGGCAAACGTATACGGCGGTCTTAAAGCCTTAAAAGCTTTATCCGCACCGTTTCCTCAAATCAAGTTTATTCCTACGGGCGGCGTCGATTTAGATAATCTTGCCGAATTTTTGTCTTTCGATAAAATTTACGCCGTCGGCGGAAGTTTTATGATGAAAGGCGATATCGAAGAAAACTGTAAAAAAATAAACGCTGTGTTATCGGCATTATAAACATACGGAGATTTTTAAAATGAAAATTGTTACTTTTGGCGAATTAATGTTAAGACTTGCACCCGAGGGATATTTAAGATTTGTTCAAAGCGATAAATTTGAAGCGACGTTCGGCGGAGCGGAAGCAAACGTTGCGGTTTCGCTTGCAAATTACGGTTTAGACGCGGCTTTTGTCAGTAAGCTTCCCGATCACGAGATAGGTCAATGCGCGGTTAATTCTCTTAGAAAATTCGGGGTAGACACCTCGAAAATTGTTAGAGGCGGCGACAGAGTAGGTATTTATTATTGCGAAAAGGGCGCATCGCAAAGACCAAGCAAGGTAATATACGATAGGGCTTACAGTTCTATTGCTTGCGCTTCAAAATCGGATTTCGATTGGGATAAAATATTATCCGACGTTTCTTGGTTTCATTTTACGGGCATAACACCCGCTCTTTCAGACTCTGTTGCGGATATAACGCTAGAAGCCGTGAAGAAATGTAAAGAAAAGGGTATAACCGTTTCTTGCGACCTTAATTTTAGAAAAAAACTTTGGTCGAAAGAAAAAGCCTGCAAAGTAATGAGTTCCCTTATGGAACACGTTGACTATTGCATCGCAAACGAAGAGGACGCTAAAGACGTATTCGGAATAGAAGCGGATAATACCGATATAATAAGCGGCAAATTAGATAGAAACGGTTACATTTCCGTAGCAAAAAAACTCACCGATAAATTCGGATTTAAGGGGGTTGCCATTACTTTGCGCGAAAGTCTTTCCGCAAACGACAATAATTGGTCGGGAATGTTATACACTGAAAATAAAGCTTATTTTTCAAAAAAATATTCGATGCATATCGTCGATAGAGTCGGCGGCGGAGATTCTTTCGGCGGCGGACTAATCTATTCGATTGCCAACGGGTACGAACCCCAAAAAGCCATTGAGTTTGCAATTGCCGCAAGCTGTTTAAAACATTCCATAGAAGGCGATTACAATATGATGTCGTTAAAAGAGGTTGAAACGCTTGCCGGTGGCGACGCTAGCGGAAGAGTTCAGCGTTAATACCAATTTTAAGCAAGATTTTAACAATTTTTTTGATTATTTGCTTCATATATTAAAAACATTAAAAACGGTCGGTAATTTTTTTCAGACTGTTTTTTTTGCAACATACACAAGTCTTTTAAGTTCCGTGTTTCAAAAAGAAGCGATAGATCGCAACAGCAATATGTAAAGCAACGGTGGTTATAAATTTTTAATTTTGTTTCGTTTTAATTTCATGTAGCTAGGATAAAATACTTTGTTTATAAACTATATAAACCGCTCATATTCGCTTGTATTACAAAAAAAATTAGGTAAATTTCTCTATGTGCTAAAAAATCAATTGAAAACGAAACAAAATCGTGTTACAATATATTTGGGTATTATTATGATTTGGTCAAAACAAGAAATTTTATCAAGAAAAGAAATAGAAGAAATACAGCTCTCTAGGCTTAAAGAAACGGTTTCAACCGTTTACAATAAAGTCCGGCCGTATCGAAAGAAAATGGAAGCCGTTGGCGTTTGTCCGGACGACATAAAAACGTTATCCGACTTACAAAAACTTCCGTTTGTCACAAAAGACGATATGAGAGAAAATTATCCTTTCGGTCTTTTTGCCGTTCCAAAAGAAAAACTGTTGCGAATTCACGCTTCAAGCGGCACAACGGGAAAGCCGACCGTAGTCGGTTACACCAAAAAGGATATGGACGTTTGGACGGAATGTGTTTCTCGTATAGCGTGCATGGGCGGAGCGTCTGAAAAAGACGTTGCGCAAATTTGTTTCGGATACGGAATGTTTACCGGCGCGCTCGGTTTGCATTACGGACTTGAAAATATAGGGGCTACGATTATACCGTCTTCTACGGGTAATTCCGAAAAACAAATAATGTATATGAAAGACTTCGGAACAACTCTTCTTGTCGCAACCCCGTCTTATGCGTTACGACTTGCAGAAGTCGCTCGCGAAATCGGCATTGATCCGATAAAAGATTTAAAAGTTAAAATCGGGTTATTCGGAAGCGAATTGCTAACCGATTCTATGAGAAACGAAGCTCATAAATGTTGGGGGGACGATATGGAGATTACCTCTAACTACGGAATGAGCGAACTTATGGGGCCGGGTGTTTCGGGCGAATGTACAGAGCATTGCGGAATGCATATAAACGAGGACTTTTTTATCGCGGAAATTATAAATCCCGAAACGGGCGAAGTTTTGCGAGAAGGTGAAAAGGGCGAACTTGTAATAACGTGTATAAAAAAAGAAGGCTTACCGCTTATCCGTTACAGAACAAAAGATATTACAAGGCTTTTTTACGAGCCGTGTAAATGCGGCAGAACGTTTGCGAGAATGGAAAATCTTTCCGGTCGCAGCGACGATATGCTAAAAATTCGCGGAGTAAACGTTTTCCCCGGGCAAATAGAAGAAGTTATTTTGTCTTTTAAAGAACTAGGTCCGCATTATGAAATTATCGTTGAAAGAGAAGGTTATTCTGACGTATTAACCATACGGGTAGAATTGGTGAAATATACCGACTCTTACGGAGAACTCGATAATTTAAGCAAACGCGTAAAAGCAAAACTTCATACGATACTCGGTCTTGACGCAAAAATAAAGCTAGAATCTCCTAATACCCTTCAAAGATTTGAAGGTAAAGCAAAAAGAATAAAAGATTTAAGGAAAATATAAAAAATGAAAGATAAAACACTTATGCTCGGAAACGAAGCAATTGCAAGAGGCGCTTACGAGGCAGGCGTTAAGGTTTCAAGCGCTTATCCCGGAACTCCGTCAACCGAAATCAGCGAATTTCTCGCTAAATACGATGAAGTTTATACCGAATGGGCGCCGAACGAAAAAGTTGCGACCGAAGTTGCGATCGGTGCGTCTTATGCCGGCGTAAGAAGTCTTGCATGCATGAAACACGTAGGGCTTAACGTCGCAAGCGATCCGATTTATACGGCTTCATACACGGGCGTAAACGGGGGCTTTGTTATAGTCGTCGCCGATGATCCGGGATTGGCTAGCTCGCAAAACGAACAAGATACCAGAATGATTGCGAGAAGCGCGCATTTGCCGCTGATTGAACCCTCAGATAGCGAAGAGGCAAGAAGTTTTATAAAATTTGCTTACGAATTGAGCGAAAAATATGATACGCCAGTTATTTTTAGAACCACTACTAAGCTTTCTCACTCTCAAAGCGTCGTAGAGCTTTCCGAAAGAAGCGTTCCCGAAGATAAAGTTTACGAGCGCAACGTCAAAAAATACGTTATGATGCCCGCTTCCGCTATCGGTAGACACGTTGTGGTTGAAAAAAGAGAGTCCGATATGAAAGAAGCTGCTTCTAACTTTTCGATAAATAAAATCGAATATAAAGATAAAAGCATCGGTTTTATAACAAGCGGTATTCCATATCAATACGTAAAAGAAGCTTTTCCCGAAGCAAGCGTTCTAAAATTGGGAATCATCAACCCCTTACCGGAAAAACTTATAAAAGACTTTATTTCGAACGTAGACGTCGTTTACGTCGTTGAAGAGTTAGAACCCGTTATAGAAGAGCAAATTTTAGCATGGGGGCTTAAAGTTAAAGGCAAAAGCCTATTCACAAAACAAGGCGAATACAGCGCTAAACTTGTAAAAGAAGCCGTAACGGGCGAATCTTTGACAACATCACCCGATAGCGCCTTAAAAAACATTCCCAATAGACCGCCGATTTTATGTCCGGGATGTCCGCACAGAAGCGTTTTCTCGGTTTTGAATAAACTGAAAATTCATGCCTCGGGCGATATCGGTTGCTATACTTTGGGTGCAGTTTCGCCGCTTTCCGTAATCGATACTACGTTGTGTATGGGAGCGAGCATTTCCGTTCTTCACGGAATGGAAAAAGCAAAGGGCAAAGACTTCGTTAAAAACTTTGTCGCAGTGATAGGAGATTCTACCTTTTTACACACGGGACTTAATTCTCTTATAAATATGGTTTACAACAAAGCCACTGGAACAGTTATTATTCTCGATAACAGAACCACGGGAATGACGGGGCATCAAGATCACGCCGCAACGGGAAAAACACTTAAAGGCGAAGATACGTTTGCAATAGATTTTAAAACTCTTTGTAAAGCTATCGGCGTTCCGGTAGTTTTAGAAATAAACGCGTTTGACGTTGTTGAACTTGAAAAACAAATTAAAAACAGCGTTAACGGAAACGTTTTGACCGTTATTATCGCTCGCGCGCCTTGCGCACTGCTAAAAGGACAAAAATTTAGCGAATATTGCGCCGCAGAAACGGATAAATGCAAAAAATGCGGCGCTTGTATGAAAATAGGTTGCCCCGC